>JAPPFQ010000715.1 GCA_028875135.1 Acidobacteriota bacterium | reverse complement strand
ATACGGGACAGTTCGACTATGACCAGGTGATCGAGTTGGCCAGGGGAGCCCGCGGGGAAGACCGCTTCGGCTATCGCTCCGAGTTTCTTCAACTGGTGCGGCTGGCCCAGTCGGCAGCCCAACCCGCCATCGCTCCCTGATGGGCTCGGATCTGCTTTACAATTCCCACCCGAGGCGCTATGGTTGCGCCCCGAAATCGGTTCGGACCCGTACCGATTTCAGTGCTTTCTGTTCCTGCAACAATCGGAATGAATACGCCCCACTCTCAAAACGGCCGGCCGGGGGACCTGCGAGGGAAGCGCGGCTTTATCCTGACCGGGATCTCCGGTTCCCACACGCTGTTCCACGCCTTCCAGCACAGCCTGCTGGTATTGTTTCCCAACATACGGGAGACCTTCGCCCTCTCCAATCTGCAGACCACCTCCATTTCGGCGGTGCAGGAAGTGGTGGCCGGCCTGATCGATCTGCCCGGAGGGGTGGCGATGGACCTGCTCAAGCGTTACTGGGGCCTGGTCATGACTCTCTGCATGGGCGGTTTCGGAATCGGCTGGCTGGTGGTCGGGACGGCTCCCGGGTACCTGACGGTCCTTTCCGGCATGGCCGTCGTGGCCGCCTCCTCCTCCCTCTGGCATCTGCCGGCCATGGCCTCTCTCTCCAACCGCTTCGCCGAGCGCCGCGGCTTCGCCCTGTCGGTGTACGGGGTCGGCGGCAACGTGGGCGAGATCCTGGGACCGGCCATCACCGGCCTGCTGTTGGGAATCCTCACCTGGCAAAGCATCATCGGCTCCTATGCCCTGCTTCCCCTGCTCCTGATGTTTCCCGTCCACTGGGCTTTTCGGGATATCGGAATCCGGCAGCCGGGCTCCCAACCGGCTCAGGAGAGCGCCAATCTGTCGGACCAGCTCAGTTACACCCGGCAGATGTTCCGGAACGGCGTCTTGTGGGGAATTATCGCCATCGCGGGACTGCGGGGCATGGCCTACGTGGCCTTCACCGCCGTTATCGCCCTCTACGCCAAGGACGTGCTGGACTTGAGCGACCAGGCGCGGGGTTACTACTTCTCGCTGTTGGGCCTGGTCGGAATGACCGCCTCGCCGCTGCTGGGCCATCTCTCGGATCGGTTCGGGCGAAAGATGGTCCTGGTGCCCAACCTGCTGGCTCTGGGGGTGCTGACCCTGCTGATGGCCTGGTACGGTCACCTGGGAGCCTTCCCGGTGCTGTTGCTGCTGATGGGGGTCTTCCTCTACAGCGACCAGCCGGTGCTGACTGCCGCCGCCCTGGACGTGGCCGGGCGCCGCACCACCACCACCGCCATCGGGTTCGTCTCCTTCTCCCGGTTGGCCTTGAGCGCTCCTTCTCCGGTGATCGCGGGGTGGCTGTATCGTCCCGAGGCCGTGCATGCGGTGTTCTATTACATTGCGGGACTATTCTTTCTGGCCGCCTGCGGTCTCTTCCTGTTACCGTTGCGCAAGGGTTGACAGACGGCATCGGTCGGGGCAACCGGAAAAATTTGCAATCGGGAGGACCGGATGGAAAAGATCCTGATCATCATCGGCGACGCCTCCGAAGCCATGGACACTCTCTACCCCTACTATCGGGTGCAGGAGGAGGGGTTCGAGGCGGTGGTGGCGGCTCCGGAAAAACGCCGCTACCATCTGGTCATACATGAGATACCGCCGGGGTGGGAGGTGACCCGGGAATCGCCCAGCTACCACTGGAACTCCGACATCGCCTTTCGAGACGTGGAGCCCGAGGGGTACGCGGGTCTCTTCGTTTCAGGGGGACGGGCGCCGGAGTACCTGCGCTACGACAGACACCTGATGGACATCGTTCGCCACTTCTTTGAAGCGGACAAGCCCGTGGCCTCGGTGTGCCACGGAGCCGAGATCCTGGCGGCGTCGGGCTTCGTTCGGGGACGGCGCATGGCCACCGTGCCCAAGTGCAAATTCGACGTGGAGATCTGCGGCGCCACCTTCGTGGATCACGGCTGCGTGCGGGACGGCAACCTGGTGAGCGCCCGCACCTGGCACGACAACGCGCTCTACATGAAAGAGTTTGTCCGCATGTTGCTGGATGCGCGTCGACTTCAGGCCGAGTAGAATATCGAACAGGCTTCCCCCGAGCGATTCAACAATCGGACCCTTTTCGAGGTTTCGGAGAAAGGACACGCTCCCATGGCTCTGCTTCGCCGCCTGGTCATTGCCGCCGCCCGGGTGCTGGCCCAGAATCCGGAGGCCCGCGCCAAGGCCCGGGAGGTTCTGGAAGAGGAGGTCAAGCCCCGTGCCAAGGAAGCCTGGCGGGAGGCCCGCCCCGAAATCGAGAAAGCCGGGCGGGGTCTCAAGCGTCTTGCCCGCAACGTCCGGGACCAGTACCGCAAGGGCCGCCGCGGCGATTGAGGGCGGCCATGGACTCCCCTAAGGGCGGCTCCACGGAAATGAATATCGTCCCGCTGGAAGAACACATCGCAGCCGAAGTGCAAGGGGTCGACGCCGGTTCTTCCCACAGCGAGGCGACGTTTGCCGAGCTTCGCCGAGCGCTTTACAGGCACTCGGTGCTGGTCTTCCACGACCAGGATATCTCCAACGAACAGCAGGTGGCCTTCACCAGGGGCTTCGGCCGCTTGCAGAAGACCCTGGCCAGCGACCCCTACGGAGGCGGTGGCTTCATCAACCGCATCGCCAACGTGGATGAGGAAGGCCGTCTCATTCCTCCCCGCGACAAGCGTTCACTCTACCAGGCCGGCAACAACCTCTGGCATTCCGACGGCTCCTTCAAGGCGGTCCCGCTGCGGGCCTCCATGCTGTCGGCCAGGGTGGTGCCGCCCCGCGGCGGCGAGACCGAGTACGCCAGCCTACGGGCTGCCTATGCCGCTCTGCCCAAGTCCAGGAAGGCCCAACTGGAAGGATTGGTCGCCGAGCACAGCATGGCCCACTCCCGGGAGCAGATCGCTCCCGGCCTGCTGACCGAGGCCTTCCGCAAGGAGACGCCCCCGGTCCGCCACGTGCTGGTCCGCACCGTACCCGAGACAGGACAGAAAGCCCTCTACGTGGGGTCTTACGCCTCCCACATTATCGGCTGGGACATCCCGAAGGGCCGCGCCCTGCTGGAGGAACTGCTGGAATGGTCCACCCAGCCGCAATTCGTCTACCGGCACCGGTGGAAGCCCCACGACCTGGTGATGTGGGACAACCGCACCTGCCTCCACCGCGGCCGCCCCTGGGACAACGGCGTCTACAAGCGCATCATGCACCGCACCACCCTGGCCGGAGACGGACCCACCGTTTAAAACAGCAGCCGGAAGCCGATCTGCATCTGGAACGGCGGTCCGGGGATGTTCCCCGTCAGGTACTGGCCGTCCGGGCCCCGGGTCTGAGCGAAGTTCGGATTGGTCGGCTGTCCGCTCAGTCCGCAGGCCGGGTCGCTCGAGTCGGCGCAGTAGTTGGCCACGGTCGGGAACCACTGGTTCAGTGTTACGTTGTCGAGGTTCAGGAGGTTGAAGAACTCCAGGGAAAGGAGAGCGTGGCCGGTCTCGCCCAGTGGAAACCGCTTCTGCACACGGAGGTTGATGTCGGCGGTCGGCTTGTTCCGGAAGGCGTTTCTGGTGAACGGCAGGCCGGGGGCGCGAAAGGGACGGTCGGCTCCGCCCCGGTCCTGGTTCGAATCGGTTCCCATGCGTGCGTCGAACGGAGCGCTCGACAAAACGTGCATTCCAGTCGAGAAGTCGACCGCTCCGGGCAGCATGACGACGCTCTGGGCGTGGAACTGGTGGCGCCGGTCCAGCAGGCTGGGACCGTACTCGGAAGCCAGGTCATACCCGTTCTCGTAGGATATCCCTCCCGAGTCCCGCTCGTTGTCGTCGCTCGATTGGTTCTTCGACAGCACGTAGTGGGCGCTGAGCTGTCCCCAGGAACGACGGAACTCGGAGCTGATCGTCAGCGCCCGGTACAGCGCCTCTGCGGTCGACTCACGAACGGTGACGCTGTCGAGCCCCGGGACCGGCCGCCGGGTCCCGCTGCGCAGACCGAAGAAGGGGCGTTCGGCCGGGTCGTCCGGCCGCACCCCCGGCAAGGGGACGTTGAGGTCCCGGTTCCGTTCCAGGCGGGTGGTATCCACCACGATCAGGTCAGCCCCCAGCGACCAGCCGGGGCGGATCTCGCGCTGCAGGCCGCCGCCGAACTGGCGCGCCATCGGATTCCTGAAACCGGAGTCCACCATGGTGACACGGGCGCCTGCGAAGGGGTTGCTCTCGATCCCAAGCGCCTCGGCGATGGCTGTAATCTGATCCGGCGCCAGAGTCGGCAGGTTGTCGAGCGACCGCCGGTTCAGATCGATCCCGATCAGTTTCATCTGATGGTAGAGCGTGACATGCGGGCTTCCGGGCGGCGCCGGGAACGGCAGAGAAACGCTCAGGTCCCCCGGCGGCGCCCCGAAGTTGTTCACGGGAGCGGCCAGTAGCAGCAGAGGGGTTCGCGCGTAATAAACGCCCCCGAATCCACGCACGACCGTCCTGGCGTTTCCGGCCGGATCCCAGGCCAGGCCGATCCGTGGTCCGAACTGGCTGCCACTGCTCGGGATGGTGGTGGGGTCTACCTGGCGTCCGCTGGGAAAAGTCACGCCACGCAACTGATCGATCAGAAACCGGTTTCCGGCATCCGGGGTCGGATTGAACTGGCCGTCCCAGCGCAGGCCGAAGTTGACCGTCAGGGTGGGAGCCACTCTCCACCGGTCCTGCACGAACAGGCCGACCTCGTCGGTTGCGAAGGATGCCTTCAGGTTGCCGATCTGCTGCAGATAGACCAACGACGGCGAGTCGAACCGGTTGGGAACGGCTCCTCCGACCCCGATGATGTCCAGCGTCCTCTCGACATCCGATCCGAACACCAGGTAGCCGCCATTCTGGAAGAAGCCGAACTTCTGGTCGATGAAGACGTGGTTGTAGTCGAATCCCGCCTTCAGGCTGTGGCCGTTGACGAGCCAGGTCAGGTTGCCGGCCGCCTGGGCCCGCCAGTCGAACTGGGTCGTCGGGCGGAAGCTTCGGGTCCCGAACTCACCCAGCGAGAGGTCCACCAGCGGCTTGAGGGCGTTGGCGGAACGGGGGCGATCCTCGCGCGAGTACTGACCGCGCAGCTCGAAGAGCAGGCCGGCCGACGTCACGCCGGTGAACTGTCCGACGACCGTCTGGGTCGCGTCCTCCTCGGTTCCGTTGGTTTCCAGCGAGCGATGGGTCGTGGGTGTGATGACGTTGCCCACGCCGTCCGAGTTGAGCGCCCTGTTGGTGCTGCCGTTGTAGCGCACATTGAACCTGCTGCCGCCAGGCAGGTTGAAGTCGATACGGCCGAGCCAGGCCTTGGCGTCGTTGGTAACCTCGAACGGCGTCTCCAGGCCGCGGAAGTGGTCGAACCCTTCCCGGCTGGCGGCCGTGGGCATGAAGTGGTCGAGCCGCACGAACCGCACCTCGCGAGACGCCTTGAACTCCTGCTGCTCGTAGGCAACGAAGAAGAAAGCTCGGTCGCGTGCCAGCGCTCCACCCAGGGAACCGCCGAACTGGTGCTGGGTGGGGGCCGCGTCCTGCCCGAACGCGTTTCGGGTCGCCAGTCGCTCCGGGCGCATCAGGTAGAACGCCGACCCCCTCGGAGTGTTGGTCCCTGACTTGGTGATGGCGTTGACCAGTCCGCCGCTGGAACGCCCGAACTCGGGGGAGTACCCCGCCTTGACAACCCGGAACTCCTGGACTGCCTCCTGCGGAATGGTGAAGGTGAACTGGGAGCGCTCGCCACCTCGGATGCCCCCAAAGAAGGGCTGATTGTAGTCGGCGCCGTCGATGCTGACATTCCCGTTGATGCCGCGCTGCCCCGCCAGCGAGATCTGTCCGCGCTGAGGCTCGACCTGGGCCGTGGGTGTCAGGGTGACGAAATCGTGGAACCTCCGGCCATTGATCGGCAGGTTGGAGATGGCCTGGCTGTCGAGCGCCGTGTCGGAGGTATCGGTGGTGGTTTCAACCAGAGAGGTTTCGGCGGTCACGGTAACCGTCTGGGCGACGCCGGCCGGAGCCAGGGTGAAGTTGATCGTCCGTACGGCGCCGACGGCAAGCATCACGTCCTTGAGATTGGCCGCGCCAAAGCCGGCCAGCTCGACGCCGACCTCGTAGGAGCCGGGAGGCAGCAGCACCAGTCTGTATGTCCCCGAGTCATCGGATACTCCGGTGCGGACCAGGCCGGTGGCGAGGTTCACGGCCCTCAACGCGGCGCCCGGCAGCACGCCCCCGGTTTTGTCTGACACCAGACCGGTGATCTTGCCGGTGGTCGCCCGGTCCTGGGCCTGCGTAGACGCCGGCAGAAGAAAGGCTGCAACCAGCCCCACTAGCAGGGGGCCGCATTGGTTGCGGGTGGGTGGGCACTTGGGAGGAGTGCGGGGCGTGATTTTCGTCATTTTAGCGACGTGGAGTGTTTGGTGAGGACGCTCCTGAATCGCCGCCTACGCGGCTAAAATTAATCAGTCTTCCCTCTGATTATAGGTCCAATTCAAAGGTGAGGATTTATTGGCCCTTCAACTGGCCTCATCGATGAGGGGGGCGCAGCTTGGAGCTGACGTTGAAGTGCGGCTACGTGCGGAGGAGCTGGAGACTATGGCTGGTTTCGGGAGAAACTCAGATATCCCGCTCTGTTTTCTGCAACAACCCTACTCGGACGACTCGTCGGCTGTGAAGGCGTTTCGCCGACCGTGGCGCACAACTGCAGCGATCTCTATCAGATACCTCGGAGCCAATCCCCGGGGTTATACTTGCAATAGTGTTTCTGGCTGGGACGAAAAATCTGTTCTCCGAGTTACCCTCACGAAATTTATGGAAGCCTGAAAGTTAATCGCTTTTATTTGACTTCCGAGGCTTGATCTACGTGGGGTAACCTGAGGTAACATCCGCAGTTGGTGGGACCATACACCACGCCCTTCACGTAGACTGACCAAACAATCTAGCCAGGAAAGTCCTGTGAGCTGCTTCGTGCTCGAATGGTGAAAAATGGGTGCTAATTCGGCACTCAGAGGAGGGGTGCGTCTAGATCAGCTTGTAATCAATGAGGGGGGGGATGATGGACGAGCTTATGAAGACCTTTCGCAAACACCAGAAAGACCTTGCAACGCAGCACCACGGAGAGTACGTCTTGATCAGCGCAGCCGGTATATTGGGAACCTTTCCTTCGGATAGCGACGCCTACTGGAACGCTGTAGACGAAAAGAATCTTGTACCCGGCAACTTCCTGATCCACCCATGCTGTTTCCCCGACGAGGAACGTCCTGTGATGTTCTACTCCAACGTCGAATGACCCAATCCACTGTTGTGCTTAGACGACTTCTTGATTTACGCGATGGAGCCGTGATCAAGACCCCGTCAGCGTCAGCCGCCCGTGGCGTCAACACAACGCGATGCGGCCTCCACCACCCAAGATAGATACCTTTGCAATTTGGGACACTGGCGCCACCAATACGGCTTTTGAATATGGACTGGTTGCCGAGCTTGGCCTGACCCCACAACGTCCAGCCAAGATCGGCACGTCGCACGGGCTAAGGCCTGCGCACTTTCATCTGGCGAATGTTTATTTGTTCAACCTACTGTTTCCTGTAGCGATCGTAGATGTGAAGATTCGTCAACAGGAAGACCCGCCACCCTCTCGACCCGCTCGGGTTTTGATTGGTATGGACATCATTTTGAAGGGCGACTTTGCTATCAGCTACCAAAACCATCAACTCGAACTTTTTTTTCGGGTTCCATCCGAAGGGTTAACCTCCCCCATCCAAATGTAAACACCCCGTAGGTCGATGCCGGTGTCGTGCGTCGGCAGGGGCACGTTCACCGATGTACGGTCCGGCTACTCTTCATAATCCCAGCACTTGACGATTTCCCAGCTCGGGATCTCTTCAGCGTGCCGAAGCACGGCCTTCTGGAAACGCTTCCCATCGGCATCCCCGGCTTCCCTGTCTGCCCAGTCCCGGAAGCCGGACCGGAACCCGTGCGGCATAGCCGCATTCTCAAGCTCCCGCACCATCCACCGCAGCTGCGTGTCGTCGAGGGACTTCCGTGGCTCGCCGGCGAACGCCAGTGGACCGTCTCTCTCTCCCAGTGCCTCGGCCTCCTTGAGAATCATCGGGGCACGTCCGCACAGCGGCACCCGGTGCTGGCGGTTGGTCTTCATCCGCCTTCTCGGCATGGTTCACACGACCCCGTGCTTCCGCCTCCACCCACCAAGGGACACCGTCTTGGCTGCCAAACGCGACTTTGCTCTGGATTCTCCTACGTATCCCTGCAGGCGACACGAGGCCGTGGCTTCGCAGCTCTCCCTTAACCCACGACACTGCCGGCGGACAGGGTCCATTAGTTGACAATCCTCCGGTCGCCAGGCCTGGTGCGTGGAATTGGGAAATGGCAGTTCCATCGCCCGAGCCGAGTAGCAGGCAGAAATTTTCGGTGATCCTCCCCTTCACGGCCAGGAACTCTTCTCGAGGCAGTAGCCGCTGACCTTGTCTTCGTCGAAGGCTACGCCGTGGCCGGGGCGCTCGGGAGGAAAGGCGTAGCCTCCTTCGATCTCCAGCGGGTGCTGCAGAAAGCGTTCCAGCATCGGGACCTGCTCCACGAAGAGGGCGTTGGGGGTGGCGCACACCAGGTGGACGTGGACCTCCATCATCAAGTGGGGGGATACCGAGGCATTGAAGCTGTGGGCCAGGGCGGCGATTCTCAGCCATTCGGTGATGCCCACCCGGCCGACGTCGGGTTGCAGAATGCCGGCAGCTCCCCGAGCCAGGTACTCCCTGAAGACGTGCCGGTTGAAGAGGTTCTCTCCCAGCGCGATGGGGATGGAGGTGCGCCGG
>JAPPFQ010000417.1 GCA_028875135.1 Acidobacteriota bacterium | reverse complement strand
TCGACAACGATTTCGCGGTCTTTCGCTACGGCCGCAGCCGCAATAAAGCCTTCGAAGTACTAAGGTGAGGAGTGAGTCGCGACGAAAAAGGAGCTTCGGATGCGCATTGCCATTGGCGGTATCGAGCACGAGAGCAGCAACTACTCCACGGTGGAGACGCCGCTGGAGGAGTTTTACGGGCACTCCCGCTCCAGCGGTCCCGAGGAGCTGTTGCAACGCTCGGGTGAGGTCAACACCATCATCGACGGGTTCATCAGGGAGTTGCGGCGGCAAGAGGTGGAGATAGTCCCGCTGGTGTGGCGCCATGCCAATTCCGGAAAACAGCCGACCCGGGAGACGCACGAGGCTCTGAAGGAGTCCCTGCTGGCGCTCCTGCGGCAGGCCCTCCCGGTGGACGGGGTGCTCCTGAGCGTGCACGGGGCCTATTCCGCCGAGGGGGTCGACGACGCCGACGGGGATATTCTGAAGAGTGTCCGAGAACTGGTGGGTTCCCGTTGTCCGATCATTGGGGTCCACGACCTCCATTGCAACATCGGCAAGACCATGGTGGACAACGCTACCGCCCTGATCGTGGAGGACACCTATCCCCACGTCGACATGGCCGAACGGGGAGTGGAAGCGGCCGACATGATGGTGCGGACGGTAAGGGGCGAGATCCGTCCCACTCTGGGCTGGCGCTCCATCCCCCTTTTCTGGGCGGCGGCCAGGATGATCACCGCCGAAGAGCCCATGCGCCTGGTCATCGACCGCCTGCACGCTCTGGAGAGACAGCCGGGGGTGCTGACGGCCAGCGTGGGAGTTGGGTACCAGTGGGCCGACATCAACTGCGCCGGGGCTTCCACCCTGGTCGTTACCGACAACGATCCGGAGGGAGCCCAACGGAAGGCCGACGAACTGGCCCGCTGGATCTGGGAGAGAAAGGAGACCTGGCAGCGCCAGCCACTCTCGCCTGGCCAGGGTCTGGCGCAGGGCGAGGCCCTGGGGAAGTACCCCATTATCCTGGCCGACCAGGCCGACAACCCGGGTGGCGGCGCGCCCAGCGACAGCACCGAGATTCTGCGCCTCTTCCTGCAGCGGCGCTTGCAGGACGCGGCCGTGCTCCATATCGTCGACCCGGAAACAGTCCGGACAGCTCTCAGCGCTGGCGTCGGAAACCGGGTCGATGTCGAAGTCGGAGGAAAGTCTCACCCGCTGGTGGGACCGCCGGTCCCCATGCGGGCTGAAGTGGTGGCGGTGAGTGACGGGCGTTTCATCTATGACGGTCCCATGTTTGCCGGCCTGGAAGGCGACCACGGAGACTCGGTGCTGCTCAGGCAGGACGGGGTCTACGTGGCGGTCATCAGTGTGGGCCACCAGCCCATGGATCTGGCTTTCAGCCGTGGGTTGGGGCTGGATTGCGCCCGCATGCGCTACATTTGCGTGAAGTCCACCGGCCACTTTCGCAGCGGCTTCGAACCCATCGCCGGATCGATTTTCAACGTCGATGCCAGCAGCGTCTTCACCCAGGACTTCTCCAAGCTGCCCTTCAAGCGCCTGGGTCGCAAGATCTACCCCATGCAGCCCGATACGACCTTCGAGATTTGAGGCCTATGTCTCGATGGGGGACTGGGCGTTGGCCCCCACCGCATCAGCCTTCGCCTGCGGCGCTGCTTTACGGCGTCGCGTCTGCCCCCCACCGCATCAGCCTTCGCCATTGGGCGAAGGAGGATAGGCCTCAAGGGGGGAGTGATACTTGAGGCCTGCAACAACGCTCTGGTATCACTCCCCCCTTGAGGGGGAGTCGGCGAGGCAAACGCGGCGTCCCTTCGACCAGGCCGAAGCCCGCAGTCGAGCCGGAGGGGGGCCAACACTCGGCCCGTGAGTGAAATTCGGCGGTCACTTTGCCGACCCTTCGGATTTCATCGATTGCAGCCAGCCCTCCAGGTGGCGTGCTGCGAATTCCCGGCCGCCCAGACCGAATGCAATGGCCAGGGCCACCGCCACCGCGCCCAGGATCAGGCCGAAGGCCAGGTTGACGATTTCGTCGGCCAAGCCCATGTGGCGCAGGGCCATGGCCCCCGACAGCACGATGATGGCGATACGGGCGCCCAGCGCCAGCAGGCGGGACTGGGCGGTTCCGGCCGACAGCACGGTCCGGTGAACGAAGTTGGCCAGGAAGAGACCGATGGCGAAGATGACCAGTCCGACCACGATGCGGCCGGCGAAGACGAGAAACTGCGAGGTCAGTTCAGACAGGACCGCGAAGCCCATGAGACCGGCTGCTTCGGTGACGGCGAAGAGCATGATGGCCACCAGGATCAGGGTCCCGACGATGGCCGAGGGTGTCCGTTCTCCGTCGCCGGTTTCCTTGCCCAGACCCAGCTTGGCCAGGATGCCGTTGAAGCCGGCGCCGGCCAGAAGGTTGGCTACCAGCCCCGACACCACCCGTCCCACCAGGTAGGCGATGGTCAAGACCAGCACGGCGCCGAATATGGCCGGAATGGCTTCCAGGATCATGGTGAGCATGTTGCTGGCCGGCACCGTGATGGCTTCCATTCGGAGAGCGTTGAGGGCGGCGATCACCACCGGCAGGAAGATCAGGATGTAGGCGATCAGTCCCACCACGCCGGAAAGCCGCTGGGTTCCCAGGGCGGTGGAGAGCCCCCCTTTCTCGCTCAGCGCGTCCAGTCCCACGGCTGACAGCAGGCTGCTCACCACCCGTTGCACGATGCGGGCCACGAACCATCCCACGCCCAGGATGACCGCCGCCGTGAAGAGGTTGGGAATGAACCCCGCTACCTTTCCAACCATGGCTTGAATCGGTTCCAGCAGTCCTTCAACGGCCAGGGCGTTGAGCACCCCCGGCAGAAACAGCAGGAAGATCAGCCAATAGACGGCATCGGCCAGGCTCCTGGCCAGTGGCGGGCGTTGCTTGTCCTCTTCTCCGATTCCGCCTCTCAGCCGCTCATCCAGCCTGGCGGCGGTCAGCACCTTGGCAATGACCAGTCTCAGGACCGAGGCCAGCACCCAGGCGATGATCAGGAGGAAACCCGCGCCCAGAATGCGGGGGGCGAACTCGAAGATGCTGGTGAGAAGACGGTTGAGGGGCTCGGTCAGAATGGTCAGCCCCAGGGTCTGAAAAACCGCCACCAGCACGAACAGCATGATGAGATAGTAAGCGCCCCTGCCGACCCAGGCGTCGACGTGCACGTCCCTGGCCCCTTCCTCTCTGCCGAACCAGGCCGCCATCCGGTCGTTGATGGCGGTGCGGCGCATCAAGGCGCGCAGGACGGCACCCACGATCAGGGCAATCAGCCAACCCACGATCAGGATGCCCAACGCCGCTGCAATCCTGGGGATATAGGGGCCGGCCACTTGGGTAATCTGATCCATCATCAGGTTCAGCATCGCTCCTCCTTGGGTAGGGTTTTCGTGAAACGCCGCGTCTTCCACTCGGGACTGCGGCCCATTATCGCACCCCCGGCTGGCGAATGCGGGCTAACGTCCGTAGCTGCCTTTCCAACCTCTGGTAGCCGGCGTTCTCCGGATAAAGCGCCAGGAGCCTGCGGCCGTGAACCAGGGCCTTCCCGAACTCCCTCCGGTCCCGGTGAATGGTGGCCAGCGCGAACAGGAGGTCCCGGTCATGATGCCGGGATCTCAGTGCTTGCTCCAGAACTCGTATCGCCTGGGCAGACTCTCCCAGGGAGTTGAGCGCTACCCCGTAAACGTAGGCATGGCGGCTGTTGTCCGGCTCCAGCGCCGCGGCTTGGGCCAGGTGCTCCAGGGCTGCCCGGCGCTCACCGTTCCGGACCAGCAGCAGGCCCAGGGCGTGTTGCGTCGCAGCCGATCGGGGGGCTCTGTTCAGCGCCTCCAGCAACAGTTTCTTTCCCTCGTCTTCCCGGTCCATCTCCCGGTAGAGGTCTCCCAGATTGAGATAGGCCGGGATGAAGGCCGGTTCCAGGACTATTGCCTGCCTGTAGGAAGCTTCAGCCCGTTCCAAGTCCCGCCGGTCCCGGTAGAGGTCTCCCAGGTTGAGGCGGCCGCCGGGATGGTCGGCATGGAGCTGCTGTACCTCTTCGTACTCACGGACCGCCGAGGCTCTGAGCCGGCGTTGCCGGCGTGATTGGCCGGCCGGGGCGAGCCCGGCCAGCGACCGGCCGGCAACGGTGCGCACCAGCCGCACCGGATCCTCAAGAACCGGCTGCAGCAGGGGCTCCCGCTGGTGGGGCGGAAGCGATCCCAGGGCTTCGACTACCGCTGCCCGCACCAGCGGGCTGGGATCCTTCACCAGTTCTGCGAGCGCCTCGACGGTGCTCCCTCCGGGGTAGTTGTCCAGCAGCGAGACGGCAGTGGCCCGAACGATGGAAGGCTGGCGGGGGGCCTGGGCCAGGCGGATGAGGTCGGCCGCCAGGCCGGGAATTCCCTTGCGGGCGGCGCCAATGGTTCCGCCGAAGTGCTTGTCTCGGGGGCCGGTCCCGTACCATCGTCGAGAGTGTCCTACCGCCCATTGGGTGGACCGGTCCCCGTGGCAATGGTTGCAGGCGTTGGGCGTCTCCAGGGTGGCTGTCAAATCGGGGCGCGGAACGCGAAAACTGTGGTCACGGCGAGGGTCCACCACCATGTAGGTCCGGGCCGGCATGTGGCACTCCACGCAACGGGCCCCACGGGAGTTGGGCGGATGGTGGTGGTGCGAGCGGGAGGTGTAGGTCGCAGCAGTATGGCAGCGGGTGCAGAGCGCATCCCCCTCCTGGTGGAGACGGGCGCTGTGGGCGTCGTGACAGTCGGTGCAGACCACTCCCTCCTGAGCCATGCGGCTCTGCAGGAAGGACCCGTAGACATAGACCTCCTCCAGGATCTGGCCGTCGGGGTAGTAGAGGTCTTCTTCCAGCAGGCTCAGGTTGTGGGTGTTGAGCA
Organism: Acidobacteriota bacterium; assembly: GCA_028875135.1. Taxonomy (GTDB): domain Bacteria; phylum Acidobacteriota; class Terriglobia; order Versatilivoradales; family Versatilivoraceae; genus Versatilivorator. Next base: position 4,040 of record JAPPFQ010000417.1, on the reverse strand, counting down.
GCGAGGCTCCATGGACGTAGTCCTCGCTGACGAGACCCCGCCTGGAGTGACAACGGGCGCACATCTCGGCCTGTGCGTGGGCGGCCAGAGGAGGAGTGCGCCGGGGCCTGCCGGTGCTCTCATCGCGGGTCCAGGCGGCAGGCTCGGCCTCCTTGAGCCGGATGGCCAACCCGAGGTCGGGGATATCCGGCCGGGCCTCTCCACGAGCTCGGGCCTCAGCCCATTCCACGTGGGCGGCGCCCGGCCCGTGGCAGGCCTCGCAGGACACGTCCACCTCGGCCCAGCGGGTCTGGTAGGTTCCGGTCGCCGGATCGAAGTTCTTGCGCAGACCGGTGGAGTGGCACTCGGCACAGGCGGTGTTCCAGTTCTGGGAGACGCGGGTCCAGAAGAGGAGGTCGCCGGGAGCGATCCGCTCGTTGCCGTAGAGGTGGAACCAACGCTGGCCGCCCTCTTCGCGGGGACGGGAGTCCCAGCAGAGGGGCAGGCACTGCAGACGCCCTCCAGGGAACTCTACCAGGTACTGCTGCAGGGGGTCGGCTCCAAAGGTGTACTTGACCTCGAACTCCTCGACGGCTCCCGAGGCTCCTTCGGTCGAGACCAGGAACTTGCCGTCCCGGCGGTAGAACCTGGAAGTCACTCCCAGGTGGGTCAGGGTGGCATCCTCGAAATCCCCCAGAACGTTCTGGTCGTTGGCCGGGGCCATGGCCAGGTCGTGATGGGAACCGATGTAGGCGGTGTACTCCCGGGGGTGGCAGGGTTGGCAGGTCTTCCTTCCGGTGTAGCCTGCCGGGACGAGCTCTTGGGAGGGCTGCCGGCAGCCGGCGAGCGCCAGCAAGGCCAGAGCGATGACGGCCGGCCTGGCTATGGGGAACGATATCCTGGTAGGGCTGATTTGAAACAACCGCCAGCGCCTGGTGGCTGGGAACCGGTTCAAAGTCACGCAGGGGTAAATGGTTTATTAACATCGATGCACAGGATGCACAGGATTTTCTAGCTTCTAATGCCGGGAATCCGCAAAATCGCACCGGACCATCACCTGAGCTGGCTTCTCGTGCAGGAAGCTCTCGTCCTGTTAATCCTGTGCATCCTGTGCATCGATGTTCAATAATTTTGTTCCCGACAGGCCATGAACTTCTCTTGTTTCACTCTCGGATGATTTGCCCGGCAGGGCAGGGGCGCCGCCGATTCGAAACAAAGTGGCCTTCGCCCCTACCGCATCAGCCGTCGCCTGCGTGCGGCTCGGGTGTCCCGACGGGTAAAGGCTGTGGCAGCCAAATTTAGCCGTGTCCCCCGCCCGCCATGACCAGCTGGATCATACAGGGTGAAACAGGGGTATTTCAGATCAAGCCCTCGATGGGCAGGCCGCTTTCTCCGCCGATGGAATTGGCGATTTTGACCGGCCGCTGGATGGGGGTCATGTATTCCTTGGTCCAGTCGATCCCCAGCGCCTTGTAGACGGTGGCGAACAGGTCCCCGATCGCCACCATCCTGTCCGCGACCCGCGCTCCCCGTTCATCGCTGGCGCCGATCACCTGCCCCCCTTGAATCCCCCCGCCTCCCAGCACCATCGACCAGCAGTGGGGCCAGTGGTCCCGGCCGGCCCGGGGATTGACATGGGGGGTTCTGCCGAATTCGCCCATGGCCAGAACCAGTGTCGATTCCAGCAGTCCGCGCTGGTCCAGGTCCTTCATCAGGGCGGCGAGAGCCTGGTCGAAGGGAGGGGCCAGCAGGTCCCGATTGTACTTGTCGTTCTCCACGTGGCAGAGGTCCCACTCGGTCATGTCGTATCCGGCGGCCGTGGCAAACCGGCAGCCCCCTTCGATCAGCCGGCGAGCCAGCAGCACGCTCTGGCCGAAGCGGTGCCGGCCGTATTCGTCCCGGGTTTGCTCCGATTCCTGGGAGAGGTCGAAGGCCTGCCGCACCTGGGGGGAGCCGAGGATGGTCAAGGCCTGCTGCCTGAAGTCGTCCAGGGCCGCAAACTCGGCCTGCTGCTCCTGGCGGCGATAGAGGCGATCCACCACCTCCAGGAAGGAGCGGCGGTGGGATACCCGGTCCATGCCGATTGCCTTGGGAAGCACCAGGTCGGGAACCTGAAAGTCTTCCCGGGCGGGATCGGGGACCACCATGGGCTGGTAGCGCGCGCCGATGAAGCCCGCGTTGAAGTAATTCAGGTAGGGTCGATCGATGGGCGGCGCAATTACGTAAGGGGGCATGTTGCGGCGGGGACTGAGTTCCCTGGCGACGATGGAGCCCAGGCTGGGAGACTCCAGGGCCGAGTTGGGACGGTGACCCGTGATCGCGTAGTAGGTGGCCTGCTGGTGATCGATCTCCTCGGTGTACATGGAGCGGATAATGGACAGCTTGTCCATGTGTTGGGCCACCCGTGGCAGCAGCTCGGAGATCCGGATTCCGGGGACGTTGGTCGAAATTGGCGCAAAGGCGCTGTTGGGCTTGGGATCGAAGGTGTCGACCTGGCTGGGGCCGCCCTCCAGCCACAGCAGGATGCAGGCCTGGGCCTTGGCGGCCGGCTTCACAGGGGAGCTGGAGGCGGCCATCAGGTGCTTGAGCTGCAGGTAGCGGCTCAGGCTGAGCCCGAAAAGACCCAATGAGCCCGCGCGCAGGAAGCCCCTGCGAGTGAGGTGGATCCCGTTCAAACTGGGACTAGCGGTCGATTTCACTTTCGCCTTCCGCAGGCTGGCCATCTGTATCCTTTTTCTTCTTTAACGACGCCCCGATACCGGCGCCGATGGCCAGACCCAGCGCCACGCCAGTCCCGATTTCGTCCAAAGCGGCACCTATGGCCACACCAAAAACCAGGCCGAGCCCTGCAAAATGAGCGATCGGGTCATTGGCTTTGATTTTGCTACTCATAGCGTCCTTACTTGAACAATTAATCTTCGTTGGCAGTCTGGCTATCTGTATCCTTTTTCTTTTTTATCCACGTTCCGATACCAGCGCCGATGACCAGACCTAGCGCCACACCTGTCCCAATCGCGTCCAAAGCCCAACCAATAGCCGCGCCGAAAACGATGCCGATCCCTGCAAAGTGAGCGATCGGGTCATTGGCCTTGCTCTTGCCGCCCATAGTGTCTCTCCTAGTGATTATAAGCGAACTCGCGGGAGGCGATAACCCCCCAGAGAAGATCCTCCAGGGCCTGCTTTCGTGAAGGCCGCGCCCTTACCATTCCCACCAGTTGACTGGTTTCCTCCGGTGTGGGAAGCCGCGACAGGGCGGCCAGGTAGAATTCCTCGACAATCTCGCTGTCGTTAGCCGCCGAACCCAGTAGCCGATCGATTCGCCCTCCCTTCCCCGACAGCTTGTCGGTGTAGGCCGGACCGGCCAGCATGTGGAGGGCCTGGGCCAGGCTGGCGCCGCCCTTGCGTTCCGGCACCGCCGTTCGGCTGGGCCGCCCGTAGATGTCCAGAAACCGTGATGGGTGGAGGTCGGGATGGACGATGTTCATGGCCCGGGTGCCGGCGGGCTGGCGGCCGCCGTAATCCCGCTCGTCCTTGCCCTCGAAGACCTCGGGGATGCCGGTGATCTGGCAGATCATGTCCAGCAGGATTTCCGCGTCCAGGCTCCTGGGCAGGGCCCGCGAGTAGTTGACGCCGTCTCCCCGGTTGGCCTGGTTGGGCCGGCCGGAGCGCTGGTAGGTGTTGGACTGCACGATCAGCCGGATCAGGCCCCTCAGGTCGTAGCCGCTGGAGCGGAAATAGCGGGCCAGCTTCCGCAACAGCTCGGGATGGCTGGGCGGGTTGGTCAGGCGAAAGTCATCCACGGGGTCGACGATCCCGCGCCCGAAGAAATAGCTCCAGAATCGGTTTACGACGGCCTCTTCGAATAGGTACTCCTCCGACGAGGTAAACCAGTCGGCCAGCCGCGGCCGGGGGTCTGTCCTTTCCTCGACCTGCAGAGCCCGGCCATCGGGATAGACGGCCTCCACTTCCCGTTTGGTGCGGGGATGGAGCAGCCGGCCGTCGGCCCCGAACTCCTCGTGCCCGATGGGATCGTCCACGGCGGCCATGGTGGTCCAGAAATA
>JAPPFQ010000044.1:7008-8960 GCA_028875135.1 Acidobacteriota bacterium | reverse complement strand
CCTACAAACTTTCCACCACCGACGGTCAGATTTCGGTTATCTCCGACGAGGAAGCCTCGGAGGAGTGGGAGGCCCAGACGGTCAAGGGAAGCATCAAGACCGACCTTCCCATCAAGACCAAGAAACACCGGCCGCTGTGGAGTGACCGACATTCCCTATTGGGAACCCTGAACGAAGGATCGGCAACCGTGCAGCTCTCCACCTTCAGCGGCCCGATCCAGATCAAGCGCCAGTCTTCAGAAGAATAGTAATAGCCCGCGTTTCTCCAGCCCTGCCGAGCTTCAACGAAGGCAAGCCCAAGCCCCCTTGGGCTATTTTTTTTGGAATATGGAAAGAGACCGTGTCTTTCTGGTCGGGTTTATGGGCTCAGGGAAGTCCACGATAGGACCGTTGCTCGCCAGGCGCCTCGGATGGCCTTTCCTGGACCTGGACTCCATGATCGAGGACTCCTTCGGCGGTCCCATCCACCGAATTTTTGCACAGCAGGGGGAACCCGTCTTCCGTCAGATGGAAAGCGATGCGTTGAGGAATCTGGGGCGGTGGAAGAACTGCGTCGCGGCCCTGGGGGGCGGCGCATTCATGGACCCGGGGAACCGTCTCCAAATCAGCAGACTGGGACTATCGGTATTTCTCGACCTGTCCCTGGAGGGTGTGCTGGAGCGATGCGCCCCGGACGGCACGCGCCCGCTGCTGAAGGATCCGGCTTCGGCACGGAAGCTCTACGCCTCCCGATTGCCCCTGTACCGGCTGAGTGATTTTGAGGTCGACGCCTCCCTGGCCCCTGATACAATTGTGAGCGCCATCCTGGAAAAGACCCGTTTGCAGCCCTCACCGAGACACACTGGTATCCCTCCTGACCATGGGCGTTAGGCCAACCATCCTCCTTGCATTGCTGCTGTGCCCGCATCCATGCCGCCTGCTGGCGGCAGCCCCCATGCTCCTGCCCCAACAGGAGTGCGAGGAGTTGGAGGAAGACGAGGAGCCTCCCCCGATCACGTACTCCGGACCCGAGCTCGGCCGTTTCAGGATATTTTTCGCAGGAAAGGAAATCGGCCACGAAGATTTCGAGATCTCGGGAAGCGCCCGTCAATTCAAAGCCAGCAGCCGCACCCAACTCACCATCAGCCGGGAAGACCCCGTGGAGCCCCCGGAGTATCTGGACGAGGAAGACTATGAGGAGCTTCCTCCCCCTGACCGACCGCCCGCTGAACCGGTGACCTTCCGAATCCAATCCACCTTGAGCTTCAATGACCTGTTTGAACCGGAGGGCTACGAAGTGGTTCAGGATGCGGGTCCCAATCAGATGAGGGCCAAGGTCGTGTTTCTGCCGGATCGAAGCCGGGTATCCTATGTTTCGGATGAAGGAATCGACCGGAAAAGAATCGAATTGAAAAAGGATGTGACCGTCCTGGACGACAACGTCTTTCACCACTACCTGATCCTCTCCAAGCGGTACGACCTCTGCCGGGGCGGCATTCAGGAGTTCTCTGCCTTCGTTCCGCAGCAGTTCCTGGCTGGCGGAGTCAGTGTGTCCGAAATAGGCAAGGAAGAAGTCGAAATCGAGGATCAACCCTATTGGCTACGACGTTTTCTGGTCGACACGGAGGAATTCAAAGTCAATTTCTGGCTGGACAGCGACCTGAAGCTCAAGAAACTCTCCATTCCGGATTCCGAGGTCGAGGTGGTCCGAGAATAGCCGTGCCCCCGCCCTGGCCGGCGGATCATACGAGAGAGAAACAGCCGATCGTTTTTGAAGACGAACCACGAATGAACACGAATAGACACGAAGACCGATGGACCTCCTTGGGTGCGACAACGTTATGGGATGAAGCCCCCCGGGGGGGGGGGGGGGGGGGGGGCCGGCCCCCCCCACGGCCGCCCCCCCCCCCCCACACACCCCCCCCCCCCCCCGCCCCCCCGCCCCCCCCCGGCCGGCGCGCCCCCCCGCGCCG
>JAPPFQ010000044.1:0-6998 GCA_028875135.1 Acidobacteriota bacterium | reverse complement strand
ACCAAGCCCGATGCACCTCCTTGGGTCCCAAAACTTTATGGTATGAACCCCCCCGGGCGCGGGGGCTACCCGCCCGCACCACACTGGCAAGGCCTCGCCCAACTCCTCGACCGGGCTCGACCGGCTACGGCGCCAGGACTCTGCATCGGCCGGACCGATGCCGTTCTCACGGGCAGGGTGGCCGGGTGCCGCATCCCAGGGAAACTGAGCGGCACGCAACGGGAGTGCATGCGGGCGGGACGCCCGCGCTCCCGGGGGCGCCTCTTCCAATCGCTCTTGCTCCTCAAGGGGGCACGCGCCGGCTTGCCGGGCTGCAGCCCTGCCGATGCGGCAGAGCCGTCACGCTTAGTGGCCCTTCGTCGTCCTTCGTGTTCCATCGTGGATAACTCTTTTTTCTTTTGTTCCGGACCAGACTCCCTGTCTTCCATGACTCGCCGTCGCCCATCCCCGGGTTTTGCCACAGCCCTCACCGGTCTGCTCCTTTTCGGAGTCGTCGCGGTCCATCACTCGGGACAGAATCTCCGCTTGAGCGGCGACCGGGCATTCTCCCATGTGGAACGCCTGGTCAGCTACGGTCCCCGCCCTCCCGCCTCGCCCGGCATCAAGAGAGCCCAAGAGTACATTACGGGTGTCCTGCGGCGACTCTCCCTCGAAGTCGAACACCAGAACTTCCTGGCTTCGACTCCCAACGGCAACCTGCCCATGAAGAACATCATTGCACGGTCTCCGGGCAAGGTGGACAAGGCGGTGATTCTGGCAAGCCACTACGACACCCACTTGATGCCGGGCGGGGGCTTTCTGGGAGCCAACGATGGGGGCTCCAGCGTGGGCTTGTTGCTGGAGCTGGCGAGAGTACTCTCCCGGGGGCAACCGGATTTCTCCCTGTGGTTTGTCTTTTTTGACGGAGAGGAAGCCCAGAAGTCATGGACCCCCACGGACAGTCTTTACGGGAGCCGGTACTTTGTGCAGCGTCTCAGAGCCAGCGGTCGAACCGGCACAATCAAGGCCATGATTCTGATGGACATGGTGGGCGACAAGAACCTGGTGCTGGAAAACGACCTCAACTCGACCCCATGGCTGATGCGCCTGGTGAGAGACTCCGCCACCGAGTTGGGCTTTGGAGAACACCTGTCCGGTAATCCGAAAGCTGTGCAGGACGACCACATTCCCTTTACCGAGGTGGGTATCCCGGCCGTGGATCTGATCGATTTCGAATTCGGACCGAACAACCGCTACTGGCACACGCGGCAGGACACGCTGGACAAAATCAGCCCCCGCAGCATGGAGCGGGTGGGACAGATTGTGCTGAGGACTCTTGAAAAGCTTTCAACCCGGTGAGCAAGGCGCTACTTGAGGAACTCCAGAAACTCGCTACGGGTCTTGCTGTCGCTCTTGAAGCGGCCGAGCATGCAACTGGTGACCGTCCGACTATTTTGTTTCTGCACCCCGCGCATCATCATGCAGAAGTGATGGGCTTCAATGACCACGCCCACGCCCTTCGGCTCCAGGTACTTCTTGACCGTGGATGCGATTTCGGTGGTGAGCCTTTCCTGAATTTGCAACCGCCGGCTGAAGACATCCACGATTCGAGCCATCTTGCTCAATCCGATAATCTTTCGATCCGGCAGGTAGGCCAGGTGGCATTTCCCATAGAAGGGCAGAAGGTGGTGCTCGCAAAGGCTGTAGACCTCGATGTCCTTGACGATCACCATTTCGTCGTGTTCGGCTTCGAACAGCGCCCCGTTGATCACGGAGTCCAGGTCGAGCTGGTAGCCCTGAGTCAGGAACTGGAGGCTGGCCGCCACCCGCTCGGGAGTCCGCTCCAACCCTGACCGCTGTGCATCTTCACCCAGGTGGTGAAGCATTTGGCGCACCAGACTGGAAAGTGCCGCGGCCTGCTCTTCAGGCTGTGCCTTCATCAGCATGAATCACTCCTCCCGAAAGCTCTAACCCGTATTTGTCGCCAGGTCGCCGGCGGCATGAAGAAAAGCAGTTTGTCTTCAGACCCTTGCTAGGCTCCACTGAAAGCACTGCGGGTAACGGATCGCGCTGGGCATGCCTCGGATCGGAAATGGGGATCAGTCGATGGCGCCGCTCCAACCCTCCAGCCTGTCCTTGAGGCTCGACAGGAACCGATCCGCCACGGCGCCGTCAATGAGCCGATGATCGAAGGTCAGAGACAAATAGGCCATGGAGCGGATGGCAATGGCGTCGTTGATCACGACCGCCCGCTTGGTGACGGCGCCGACACAGAGAATTGCGACCTGGGGCTGATTGATGATGGGCGTTCCGATCAAGCTGCCGAACACCCCGGGGTTGGTGAGCGTGAAGGTCCCGCCCTGCACCTCGTCCGGGCTGAGCTGCTTCTGGCGAGCCCGATGGGACAAGTCGGCAACCTCCCTGGCTATTCCCGCCAGAGTCTTCTGCTGAGCCCGCCGAATGACGGGTACAATCAAGCCCCAATCCAACGCCACGGCAACACCCAGGTTGATGTCCTTCTTGTAGACGATGTCGTTGCCCGCCATCGAGGCATTCAATATGGGAAAATCCTTCAGGGTGTCGACAACGCCCTTGACGAAGAAGGGCGTCAAGGACAGCTTGAAACCTTCCCGGCGGGCAAACTTCCCGGCATTCTCCTCCTTGAGTTTCATGACGGCGGTCATGTCCACTTCGAAAATGGAAGTGACATGGGCCGAAGTGCGACGGCTGCCGATCATGTGCTCGGCAATGCTCCTGCGCATGGCTGTCATCGGGACGATTTCGTCCTGATCGGAGGCAGCCGCCCCCAGCCCCTCCTGAGCCTGTTGAACCAGTGGCCGGGTTACCTCGGCGATCCGCTCCCGCTCTGACAGATAGTTCAGGATATCCCGCTTGGTGATCCGTCCTCCCAGACCTGTCCCTTCAATTTCCCTCAGGTCAATCCCCTCTTCTCGAGCCATGCGCCGTACCAGCGGGGAGGCCCGCAATCCGCGTCGCGAGTCGGCGATTTCAGGTTTCTGATTCCGCCCCGGGGTCTGCTCGGGCTCTTGCCGGACAACCGCATTTCCGTCTCCCGCGGTATCCTGCACTGCGCCTCCCTCGTCATCGATAATGGCGACTACGGTGTTGATCTCGACGGTCTCTCCCTCCTGGAACAGGATTTCTCTGAGAATGCCCGAAGCAGACGCCGGTATCTCGGAATCCACCTTGTCGGTGGAAATTTCAAAGAGAGGCTCATCTCGTTCCACCCGGTCGCCCACCCTCTTGAGCCACCTGGTGATCGTGCCTTCGAAGATGCTTTCCCCCATCTGGGGCATGATGACGTTGGACGGCATGGACTTCTCCGACTTGGACGACGGAATCAGTAGGCTGCCAGATGCCTGGCCACGCGGATGACATCCGAGGTCTTGGGGAGAAAAAACTCTTCCAGCGGCGGGCTGTAGGGGATGGGAGTGTCGGGGGCCGTGATGCGCATGACGGGCCCGTCCAGATACTCGAAGACCTCTTCCGAAATGACCGCGGCCAGTTCTCCCGCGAAGCCGCCGGTCCGGGTGTCCTCGTGCAACAGAATCACTTTTCCGGTCTTCTTGACCGACTCGAGAACCGTTGCCTTGTCCAGAGGCACCAGGGAACGCAGGTCCACCACTTCCAACTCGACGCCATCTCCGGCCAGGACTTCGGCGGCTTCCAAGGCATTGTGAACCATGGCGCCATAGGTAATTACCGAAATATCCCCGCCCGCACGCTTGACATCGGCCTTGCCAATGGGGACCAGGAACTCTTCGCTCGGAAGTTCCTCCTTGACGCGGCGATAGAGGTACTTGTGTTCGAAGAAGAGAACGGGATCTTCATCGCGAACGGCCGACTTGATCAATCCCTTGGCGTCATAGGCGGTGGACGGAGCCACCACCTTCAATCCCGGCGTATGCACGAAATACATTTCCGGATTTTGAGAGTGGAAAGGCCCCCCGTGAATCCCCCCCCCGGACGGACCCCGAATCACCAATGGGACTCCGGCTCCCCACCGGTAGCGGCATTTGGCGGCGAAATTGGTGATCTGGTCGAAAGCACAGGAGATGAAGTCGGCGAACTGCATTTCAGCCACCGGCCGCATCCCCATCAGCGCGGCCCCAATGGCTGCCCCCACGATGGCCGATTCACAGAGAGGCGTGTCCATCACACGCTCTTCCCCGAATTGATCCAGAAAGCCGGCAGTCACCTTGAAGGCTCCGCCATAGACGCCGACATCCTCGCCCAGCACGAAGACCTCTTCGTCTCGAGACATTTCCTCCCATAGCCCCTGCCGAATGGCTTCGACGTAGGTTGTGGTCGCCACCGATTACCTCCAGCGCTCGGGAGAAAAGAACGAAGCCGCAAAAGCCAGTGGAGCCTCGACCGACTGGTCGGCATACACTCCCTCCAGAGTCTCCTTGGGGTCCGGGAGCGGATCGCTCTCTGCCAGGCTCACGGCCTGGTCCACTTCCTGGGTAATGCGAGTGGCCATTCCCCTCACCTCGCCTTCGCTCATCACCTTGTCCCGAATAAGGCGGGTCTCCCACCGCAGAATGGGGTCCTTCCTGCTCCACTCCTCGAATAGTTTCTTGGGCACGTACCTGGCGTCATCGTGGGCGGAGTGACCCGTCATGCGGAAGGTCTTGCATTCGATCAGGCTGGGTCCGCCACCGTTGCGGGCCAACTCCACGGCCTCCCGGGTCGCCTCGTAGACAGCCAATACATCGTTCCCATCCACCGTGACGCCCGGCATGGCGTAGCCTTGGGCTCGAAGAGAAATATCCTGTATGGGCATTTGCTTTTCCAAGGGCGTGGAGTAGGCGTACTGATTGTTGTTGCACAGAAAGACGACCGGGACCTTCTGCACCGCCGCCAGATTCAGTCCCTCGTGCCAGTCCCCCCGGCTGGTGGCTCCATCCCCGAAATAGCAGAGCACCACGTTGCGCTGCCGCCGCATTTTGTAGGCCAGGGCAATGCCGGCGGCCACCGGAATGGTGTCGGCCAGCATGCTGACGAAGGCCACGATCTTGTGGCGCATGTCGCCCATGTGCATGTTGGCTTCCTTGCCCCGGGTCACCCCCGTCTTTTTCCCCATGTACTGGGCCAGCACTTCGCGTGCGGACAGGCCGCGAATCAGAAAAGCCCCCATGTCCCGGTGGGATGGACAGATGCAATCGTTCGGCTCCAACTGGATGGAGGAGCCTACGGAAATCGCCTCCTGGCCCCGTCCCACGTAGACGCCTCCAACGATCTTGCCCTGCCGGTAAAGCTTTCGTTCTATCCTGGTCTCGATCTCACGGGACAGCTTCATGTAGTAGAGCATGTCCCGGCACACCTTCTTGTCAGGCAGCATAGATCTCGCTCTCCCTGTTCAACCTCTCAACCTGCACCGCCGGGCGGCCTAACTGTCGGTGCGTAAAGTCCGACTCCTCCGGTCACGACTCGATCAAGGCCTCCTCCCTGTCGGCAACTCGAAAGGATCGTCCGAACTCCCGCGCGAAATGGCGAATGAAACAGGAGCGCACTTCCGACAACTCCAGTGACCGGCCCAGTTGAGCGGCCATGGAGGTTACGCCGCGGCCAACCAGGCCGCAAGGGACTATCAGATCGAAATAGCGCAGGTCGGTGTTGACATTCAAGGCCAGCCCGTGGGAGGTCACCCAGCGGCTGGTTCGGACCCCGATCGCCCCTATCTTGCGACCCTCAACCCAAACACCGGTAGCGCCGGGCAGAGTCTCGGAAGGAATCCCGAAGTCCAGCAGCATCTTCACCAGGCAGCGCTCCAGGGTACGCAGGTATCGGTGAATGTCCCTGTGCCAAGCCTTCAAATCCAGTACAGGGTACACCACCAGTTGTCCGGGACCGTGGTAGGTAATGTCTCCGCCACGACCGGCAGGGTGAACCCGCACGCCCCGCTTGCGAAGCTCCTGTGGACCGGCGAGCAGATGCTCTCTCTTTCCTCCTCTTCCCAGAGTGATAATCGGGGGATAGTCGACAAACAGCAAACAGTCAGGCAGGAGGCCGCACTTTCGCCGCGTTACGATCCGATCCTGGATCCTCAGGCTTTCTTCATAGTCGCGGAAGCCCAGATTGAGCCCCAGACAGGCAGGTTTACAATCCCTTGGCGCCCTCTCCGAGGGAGACACTTGCAGGGCCGGCGATTGAGCTGACATCGCCATACCGGCACTATATTCCAGAGAGGGAGCCGTACTTTCGCCGGCTAATTCCATTCCGATCCCGTACGAAGAGTTCAAACGAGAGTTGCCAAACTCCCTACCCAGGCCCAACGGCGACAGCAGGATCCTGTCGAATCAGGCCGAGTCGAGGCCACCCGGCAGGAAGAACCTGCCTGCGCGGATCTAGTACTATATAACAATTGAATGCCCTAGACCAGACCGCAGCCGGGCGCCGGCGTTCCGCTTCGGATTTGGGAGACGGGATACTAGAGCGGCAGCTCCGTCCCCAGTCCCAGCTTTCTGGCTTCCCGGTATACGATGATCGCCGTGGCCATGTCATCCAGGGCGATCCCCAGGTTGATGCAGAACGTTCGCTCGTCCTCCCTTTGCCGACCGGGCTTCCTGCCGGCCAGAATCTCTCCCAGGTCGGCATAGGCTTGGGGTGTCTGGCTGAAATACCCCTGGTCGCGGTAATACTCCAGTTGCTGGGTGTCGTCGGTCGCCAGTTTGTCGGCCTCTGCCAAGGCGCCGCCCTGCCAATAGGAATCGAAGTCGACAGCGCTCGCAAAGGCGCCCCGGCGCAACCACCCCGGTTCAATCACGGGGTTGGGATTCTTGAGTATGGGACCGCTGGTCACCACCAGGTCGACATCCACGCACTCCCTGGGCGTGGGGACGGCTTCGATGTCCAACTGCAGTCGCTCTCCCATCTCGGTGGCGAAGCGCTGAGCAATCTCAGGATAGATATCGTATGCAAGGACCCGACGCAGATCGAAAACTGCCGCCAGTGCTTCCAGATTGCTGCGTCCCTGCACCCCACAGGCGATGATT
>JAPPFQ010000434.1 GCA_028875135.1 Acidobacteriota bacterium | reverse complement strand
CGGGGTAAGCGTGAGTTGTGTATTATTGAAATCCCGTAACGTTCCTCTCAGTTTCCCTGGGATGCAGCACCCGGCACAACTTCACCTATCTCCCGCACTTCAATCAACCAGCGCCACCCCCCCGGCTCATTGTGTAAAGGAAGAATGCGGTCAGTACCCCCCGCCGACAATTCGCCCCCCCTCAATCCATCCCCAGCACCTTCAAAGAATCCCGCTCCAGCAATTCCTCAACAAAAGCCTTCGGAACCGGCGGCAAACCAGCCCGCTCAGCCATGCTGGACGTGTCATAAAGAGCGCGAACGCTATCATCCACTCCAACATAAGGATAATCAGATCCAAACAGAATCTTGTGACCCACTCCATATTCGATCGCCGTGACCAGCGCTTCGTAGAAGCGTAGCGGCCGTATGCAAAACCCCGACATGTCGGCATAAACGTTCCTATGCTTGCGAACGATCATCACCGCATCGGTGTGCCAGGGGTGCCCAATATGACAGATCATCTGCCGCAGCTTGGGGAACCGTTGCGCTACCTCGTCCAGCAGAATGGGCTTCGACCAGCGCAAAGGGGTGATGGCAAAGGGGGTCGTGCTCTGATGCCAGAAAACAGGAATGTCGAGATCCTGGGCCTTGCGATACAACGGGTCGTGGCACGTGTCGGCCGGATTGAAATCCTGGTAGGCGCCGCTCAACTTGACCGCCCGAAAGCCGAAGACCCTGACCGCATGCTCCAACTGCTCGATACAGCCGGGATCATTGGGGTCGACGCTGGCCACGCCCACCAACTTCTCTGGATGTTGCCGGACGTACTCATGGACATAATCGTTGGGAACCACCAGCCCGGCGGCATTCATCATCATGGCGAAAACGGCCGCCCGCTCCACTTTTTGCGCCACCTGTTCCCAATGCTCGTCGGGCGGACAGTGGCACTTGCTGGTCTTGCCGTAGCTGGCCTCGACCTCCGCGATGGTCCTGTCGGCCCAGTGACGCCGTTCGTAGATATGGCTGTGGATATCGACTTTGATCATCCTGCCTCCTCCTTCCTCTCGATAAACAACCGTTCTCAGCGACCCCTTGAGCTACTGGCCGGAATCCACTAGGCTTGACGGGATTGTCCCCACAAAGCGGTCGTTGACGGCCCAGCTTGCTGCTCGCCGGTATTCGGGCTGGCCATGACGTTAGTCCCTCTTGTGGGAATTGTACAGCGACCCGCCGTCAGCGGCCCAGGAACCTGTCGGAAAGGCACGTATCCTGCCAATCGAAACGGGAACGAGACCAAGGAGGCATCGTGAATCGAAGCAAACCCATCAACAGCCTGCTCAAGGCCTCCATGGCCACTATGCTTCTCGGCATCGCCTGCGGACCGCCGACTGAAACCCAGACGTCTCCCCCCGCCCCCAGCCAGGCCGACCTGTTCGTGAGTGGGGAAAACGGCTATCACACCTACCGGATTCCGGCCTTGATCATCACCAAGGAAGGCAGTCTGCTGGCCTTCTGCGAAGGCCGAAAGAACAATCGCCGCGATCACGGCGACATCGACCTGTTGATCAAGAGGAGCACCGACGGCGGTCAGACCTGGTCGGATCAGCAGATTGTGTATGAGGAGGGAGGAACGGAAGAAATCACCATCGGGAATCCCTGTCCCGTGGTGGACCAGAAAACCGGCACCATCTGGCTCCCCTTCTGCCGCGACAACAAAGACGTTCTGGTGACCAAGAGCGTCGATGACGGTGTGACCTGGTCAGACCCTGTCGATATCACCGCCGACGTCAAGAAACCCGACTGGACCTGGGTGGCAACCGGTCCCGGGATCGGAATTCAGCTTGAACAGGAGCCCTACAAGGGGCGCCTGGTTATCCCCAGCGACCATGGAAAGGGCAGTGGCGAGGAGGGCGACGAGAGAGTTCAATATTCTCACGTCATGTATAGCGACGACCACGGGGAGACCTGGCAGCTCGGCGCCGCCGTGGCCCCCCACACGGACGAATGCCAGGTGATCGAGAAAGACAACGGATCCCTCCTGATCAACATGCGCAACTACTGGGGACGCCAAGGCGGCAGGCCCGATCGAGGAGGCATGCGGGCTCTGGCGACCAGCCAGGACGGCGGCGCAACCTGGTCCGAACTCTCCTTCGACCAAACCCTAATCGAGCCGATCTGCCAGGCCAGCCTGATACGCCACGTCGGACACCGCACCGCCAACGAGTCACCCTCCAGGCTGCTCTTCTCAAATCCGGCCAGTAAGACAGACCGGGTCGACCTGACGGTCCGGCTCAGCTACGACTCGGGAAAGACCTGGCCCGTCTCAAGACTCCTGAACGCCGGCCGCTCGGCCTATTCCAACCTGGCCATCCTCCCGGACGGATCCATCGGCTGCCTCTACGAGCGCGGAAAGTCGATCCCTTACGAGACCATTACATTCGCGAGGTTTACCATGGTTTGGCTGGAGGGTGGAGAGTGAGACACTTGCCCCCGACCAGTGTTAGAAAAAAATCGAGTGCGAGTGGAACGAGAGGCAGCAGCTCACTGACTGAGACGACTAATAAGGGAGGGGAAGGACCGATCCCCGGCCGATTGGACCTTGGGTTGCTGCGCCCGAGCAGGACTTGAGAAGGGTCTCTCAATGAAGAAACAGGTAAGCGCCTGCCCGATGGGATTGCCGACATCGCTGAAGGCAGTCGTTGCAGGAATTGCAGGAATCAATGAGCCCGACGGTTTCAGAATCGATGGGTTCGTGGCGGTGGTTGCCGAACTGGATTTCGCCATGAAAACAGTCGAGTTTTTCACCGAACGCAGGTCCCGCCTGACATCCGAGCAGCGCACCGCCTGCTGCGCCGAGAGGGAGGGGCAGTCCCCAGATTCCGAAGACACTGTTTAGTTCGCTTTGAAGGTTGTGGTTTCGAATCGTTGTCGATGACTCCCGGTTCTAACTCCTAGCCTACGTCTTCAGTTTGCATTTGGTAGTTGCTCAAACTCAACTGTCTGAGCTGCGTCGGCAAACCGGCATGCATGTATCGCGTGCATGTATCGCCGAAACTGTTTAGACTCATCAAGAAATTACAGGACGAGAGGTGATAGGTGGAGTACAAAGCACTCAGGTCAATTGTCGCTTCCCAGAAAAATCCAGTTGCCCTTCAGAGTCAGTCCAATTCCTTTTATGCAAGTACTACGCGGGTTTCTCCGTTCATTGAGCCGCGCTTTTCAAAAATCTCGTTCCCCCAAGAGAAGCCTTCCATTTTGCTGGTATCAGCCGTCGGTGCCTCTGGGAAGACAACCGCTGCAAATGCTCTTTCGTTCGATCTTCAGCTACCCATTTTAGACTTAGCCAAACACAAAGCAGTAGGCGACAACACCCTCACTGGCATTCTCACGACCGCCTACCCGATAGCAAAGGTAGGAACAGTCCTAGAAGGTCTTCACACTGGTACTCATGGAATCATCATTGATGGAATCGACGAAGGAAGGTCAAAGACGACAGAGCAGGGGTTTGAGGCATTCCTTGACGATCTGATTCAGCGATCAATGGGATCTGCCAGTACAGCAATTGTGGTACTCGGCCGTAGCCAAGTTCTTTTTAGCACATGGGTTTATCTTGATGATAAGGGTGCTGATGTTGGCATGGTTGAGATTGACCCGTTCGGACTTGAACAGGCGAAGAAATACATCGATTCACGTGTAATAAAGAAGGATACAAGTCAGCAAGAATCCTACGAAAGCGCACGCGACGCTGTACTTCACAGGCTCGGGGCGGCTTTCGTACCCGCAGTAGCTGAAGGCAAGAATGCGTTCTTGTCGTTTATCGGATACCCGCCTGTGCTTGACGCCATTGCGACGCTTCTACGTGAAGAGCGCAACTATCATCGCATCCAGTATGCCTTGAATGAAGATGTAGAAGGTCAGTTGGAAACAAACCTTCTTATTCGCATTTGCGATCATCTGTTGGATCGCGACCACGAAGAGAAGGCTCTGCCGAATTTTATCGAAGCAATCGCAACTGATGTTGGAGGATCGTTTGGGGAAGAGTTAAGAATTTCCCTCTACAACAAAGAGGAACAATGTGCGAGAGTCCTTTCGAGAACACTTAATCGCCCCTTCCCTAAGCGGGTTATTGACGACAATGCATTAAATGAAAAGTATGAGAGCTCCGTGGAAATTTGGTGCCAAGACCACCCATTTCTCGACGACGCACGTTTGCGCAACGCTGTCTTCGCAGCCCTGTCAGTTACGCGTTGTGCTCTCAGTAACATTCCTGAGTATCAGGATTTGGCTCATGCCTACGTATCGGCCAGTCAGCCAACATACCATCTTCTGTATCTCCTAAATGAACTTGCGAAAGGACGCGAAATCAACGTCCGGTTTTTCAATATGCTGATCCAATCCTGTTCAGACTTTCTGGGTATCAATGCTGAACTCTCAATCGAAATTGATGGGAATGGCTGGGAGGAGGTAGATGGTGAGCACGATATAAGTGCAGAACTCATGACCGCTATTAGATTCCCAGACAAGCAACAGGAGCGCACATTTGTCTTCAACGGCAATGGCAGTGTCGAAGCAATTACTCTCGGACCCTATATTGTCAACACTAGCGTGACACTGCCCTGCACTGTCGAACTGTCCGGGACTCCAGCAATTGTGGCCGTTGGCGAGTGTAAAATTTCGGCGCGACGAGTACGCATCGACACTCCTGACTTGATTTTGCGCAACATGCCTCGGCTAGCGCAGGAAGACATCCGGGCAAATGCCGGACTATTCATCAACAGCCGCGAGGCAGAGGGTTATGCGAAAGCAGTTTCGGTTGGATCTGGCAAATTGGAGATTCAGTGTGTCGAACATACGCTTGATTATCCACTGGCAAGGTATGTTCACAAGGTAGCGGTACCATTTGACGATCCGATGTTACAAGAGAAGTACCGGAGGATCAGAAGAATCTTCTCGGAATTCGCCTCCCATGGGAAAGGTGCGCTGGCGAAGTATCGGGCTAAGATTGAGCACGAACGAGTCTTACGAAACGAGCTTGGAAGAAGCATTCTCGACGCGCTCCTAGCAGAAAACGTACTTCGACGAGACTCCAAATTCTACTACATTGTTCCAGATCAATGCGACGCTAAGCTTGGGATTTCCTGGCATCAGCTTCGCAAATACAAGTCGTCTAAGAAACTGGAGGAATTCTTGAAAAACGTTCCATTTGGAGTTGACTAACAGCCTTGGCTCCTTTTGTACATGATGGACCGCTTAGCCGCGAGGTGCTTCTCTGGACTCCCTTTCCTGGTAAAGGAGGTTTTTGGTCCTATCTGGAGCTCACTAGACGAGACAAATCGCTTGGATCAAACGGACCATCTACTGACTTGCCTGTCCTTCCGCCAGGGCTGTCGGAAATGACAACTCTGACCTCACATCTCCAGGTCATCCAGAAACTCCGACCCAGGTGCGACTCCCAATACCATCAAGTGATCCCGAGCACGGGTGCAGGCGACGTAGAACAAGTGTCTCTCCGTGTTGTAGACCTCTTCGAGATCCGCATCATCGGCGACGGTTTCGATTCGCTCCTGTAGCGGTACAAGCTCGTCGTCACAGGCCATGACTGCAACGGCACGGAACTCCAAACCCTTCGCCAAGTGCATGGTGCTGATCGATACGCAGTCTTTGTTCGTCTCCATGCGTTCATCCAGGACGTGGAAGGGAAACCCGGCGTCGCGCACTGCCCGGCGCGCTCGGTCGAGTTCCTTCCGTGAGCGCACGAATATTGCCATTTCCTGAGCACCCACGCCGCTGTCTCGGCGTTCCCGCAACCATGCGGCAACAGCCGCACCTTCTTCCTGCCCGTTTTCGAATAGGTGAATTGCCGGACGTTCGCCATTGAAGGCTGAGACCGTCCCCCGCCGATCCTCTACGTTGCCATCGACGTCGGCAAGTTCGGGACCGAGCAATCGATCTGCCTGCATCCGGATCTGATGGGAGGTTCGGTAGTTGAGTTTGAGAGTCTGAGATCTTCCCCGGACATCAACCCCCAGCGCTTTCCAGGAAAACGGCGTTTGAAAGATCCGCTGCCCTAGATCACCTGCAAAAAAGAGGCCGTTTGGCCGATGGGCGCCCAATGCCGCCAGAAAACGTAGTTGGGCGACGCTGATGTCCTGTGCCTCATCCACGACCACGAAGTCGAAAGGTGGGTTCCGTCGATCTTTGAGAGTCGCTACCAGCAAGCTGAACAGTTCGGCCCGGGTCCGCAGCCCACGGTCCCGAAGTTCAGCCTTGACCCGTGCAAAGAGGGACCAGAGTGTCAAGCGCTGTTCTACCGGCAAGCGCGTCTTGCGTCCAAGCCGCTTCACGTCTCGGTAGGCTTCCCAATGATCCAACTGCCAGGCGTCAACGACGTTTTCCCATTCGCTCAGCAGGAATCGGGGGCTGAAATTGTGCGGTGTCTCTGCTTCGCCGGCGGCTCTCGTCAATAAGTCCTGAACCAATTCCTGGGTCGCGATCTTTGGGGCGGCAGTCTGAGTACGAAAGAGCCGCTCGCCAACTCTGTCGATGGAGTCGACTGCTAGGCGTTCCGCAAGCCGAGGCTCGTTGTAAATCAACCGCCTGAGTTTCGTCCGTAGAACATCAGCCAAGGTGTCTGAAATCGTGGTGAGCAGAACCCTGGCGTCCGGGTTGGTGCGTGCGAGAAATACGGCCCGGTGGATTGCCACGATGGTCTTTCCCGTACCGGCGGCACCGGCCACGCGAAACGGGCCGCTATAGTCCGTCTCCACGATTTGCCGCTGAGCGGGATGCAGAAAGACTGCCCACTTCTCCCAGGGATAGTCGAGGGCGCGCTCCAGTTCTTCCACATTGCTCATCAACCGGAAGCGGCGCTGTGCATCAGGATAATCGAAAGGAGCGGCGGCTACCTCGTATTGCGCTGTGGATTCTGCAACTTTCCGGGACTCGGTAATTTCAAAGGGAACGGAGGCCGAAACTTCCGGCTGAACGATTTGCGGCGTTCCGCCGACAGCCAACTCAAGCAGCGCCTCGGCTGCCTCGCCCGGGAGATGATCGGCCAGTTCCAGAAGACTGTCTTCGTTGGCGTCGCGTACTTGCTCAATCCAATCAGCTGGAACTCCATAGCTCAACAGGTCCTCTACGGGGATGTCATTGAAGAGAAGTGGCTTCGGCGACATCTCCGGCGCCGTTGCCGCATAACTGGGCACAATGATTTTTTGGACCGTCTTCTGCACTTCAACCAGTTGGGCCGCGCCCGTTTTGGGGTGGGTTTCCAGTTTGCGCCGTTCGGCCCATTGATAGGCGCTATCGTGGTGATCCACGTAACAGAGCATCAGGCTGTTCTGGTCCCGGTGCACGATCATTCGGACATCGCGGCTGACGCGGAC
The DNA here is from genome assembly GCA_028875135.1 of Acidobacteriota bacterium. Lineage (GTDB taxonomy): Bacteria > Acidobacteriota > Terriglobia > Versatilivoradales > Versatilivoraceae > Versatilivorator. Next base: position 1,598 of record JAPPFQ010000434.1, on the reverse strand, counting down.
AGACCAGAAATTTGGATCTTGGGATTTATCCAGCTTGTGGAATCGCAACCCGGGCCGGGCTGGATTCAATTGAAGGTCGAAGGCAGTGGTCTTCGCCGCCTTCTGCTCGTTGCCAGCGAGCTTGGCGAGGCTGGCGGTGAAAGTGTCGGCGATGCGGAATTGCATCTCAGGTTTCGACTTGTACCCTTGCCGCGATCTGATTGGCAACTTCAGTGTAAAGATCTACGTCAACCTCTGGTGCCCTGATGCTGATCACTAGAGCATACCGAGCCGATTGATCGAATCTTTCGAGTGCGGGACGCGTCTTCCACCAACCCGCCGTTGGATACACTGCGATAACACCTCGGCTTGCGAGATCTGCTGCGGTTCCTCGCCAGATATCACTGTGCAACGAACCTCGGTGTCGGTTCTGTGTTCCTATGAGCCAATTAGGATCACCGTAATTGGTGCGGCGAGTTCCTTCGTCCTCATCTCTTGCCGCCAGATTGATTCGCTTCCGAAATGCGTCTGTCGATTCGTGTGGCCGCTTGACGTCGAACCGCAGACCGTGTGACTCGTACCGGTAGCGTGAACGGACACCTCTTCGCGACGGGTTAGGCTGTATGAAGTAGGACAGCGTGACCCGCATTTCGAGTAGCGTTTCTCCCAGCGCCTCCAACTCAGCGCGGGGCCAAGGCAAACTGTGGAGTTGCATGTCACGAAGGGTTGGCTGACTGTTCGTTTTTCGCTCGAATGGCTGAAGGCTTTCCTCAACCACCATCGTCAAGGAGTTTTCGACGGTCCAAAGAGCGCGGTCGATGTCAGGGACGCCGAACCCGCAACGCCGAATCAGATTCCCATAGTCGTTTTTTGTTGGACTTTGCCCAGATGGCAGAAACATGCGTTTCATAGCATTGGTCCATTCCGCAGAGTGTACGATCAACGCACGAACTGTCTCCGGCCATAGTTCGGGATAACCATCCATTACTTGTGCCGCCAGTCTGGATGCAAGTGCCATAGCAGCACTGGTCGCATTCGTCGTGGTGAAAAGCCGATCCGTTGGCCGATAGTGTGTTGTCAAGAGACTGAGACTTGGCAAGGGTACTGCGCTCAGGGAGTCCTTGGCTGCGTTGCCACCTTCTAGCACGATGTCTGGCTTGTTCGGCCAGAAGCGGCCCCATGTCAGAGAGGTCGTGCTGAACGGGCTCAGGTCTCCCCCCTGGGCGATCGGTGCATACCCGGCCGCGTCCGGATCGGCAATGTGCACCAGATCGGTATAGGCTCCGACAGTAACCGCATTCCACGCCTGAGCGGGATCATGAACCCCATCGGTGTCATTCCTATTGGGATAGTGCCGCCATGCGTTTGGGTCGGCGATGTTCCCAGCAGACACGACAAGTAACCGCGGATTGGATCCGTTTGCGTCAACGTCAGCCGCCAGCGAATCAACCGCGGCTGACCAAGCCGACGGACGCCCGCGGTCTCGATTGTCACGGGCCGTGACGGCCATTCCAAAGACTCGGATCCGAGACGGAGCCGTGACCTCGGGACGCGACACTGCTTCAACCGTCAAGTAAGCATGATGATGGGGGTCAGTTCCGGTCGCACCATCCTTGGGT
>JAPPFQ010000406.1 GCA_028875135.1 Acidobacteriota bacterium | reverse complement strand
CAGTTCTACGGCACCCGCTGCTGGGCCCTGGATGCGGTGGCCCAGGTACTGGCCGATCCGGCCGCCTGGAGCTCCACTCCCTGCACCTTTCACAAGCCCATCCGCATCGACCGGACCTTGAGCGACCGGGAGCGTTTCGACTGGGAGGAGTACACCTTCGACATCCACTTCGCTCCCGGCCAGACCGAGTACCACTCGGTTCTGAGCGGGGAGATCGACGGCCAGTGGGTGGCCTTCACCGGCGACAACTACTTCCTGCAGGAGGTGCTGGTCAGCGGCAAGGTGGAGACGAGGCCCTATCAGACCACGGTGCTGCGCAACAGCTTTCAGCTCGACATGCACCAACGCTGCATCGAGGTCATGAACCAGGTGGCCCCCGACCTGATCTGTCCCGGTCACATCGGAGTCTGGAAGTGCGACCCCTCGCTGCTGCGGGAGTACTCGGACTTCATTCACCGCAAGGAGCGGGTCTTCCGCAAACTGGTGGCCGAACCCAGCGACAGCTACATCGACCTGTTCTGGGCGCGGATGCTGCCCTACCTGGCCGAGGTCAAACCCGGGCAGTCCCAGGAATACCGGCTGCTGCTCCGCAACAACCTGGAAACCGAGGCCACTTTCCAGGCCCGACTGGTTCCTCCCGACGGATGGAGCGCCGGCGGCGAGTTCACCGAGCTCACCCTGCCGGCCGCGGGGAAAGGCGAGATCCAACTGGCCGCCACCGCCCCCGAGGCGGCCGACTGGGTGCGCCGCCTGATGACCGCCGAGATCGCCGTGGACGGTGTCTCCCGGGGGCCGGTGGCGGAAGCCCTGGTGACGGTGGTGGAGTGACGCCTGCCTGCTAGTCGGTCTCGACGGTCACCCGGGTCTTCACCGAATTGGCGATGAAGCACTGCCGGTGGGACATGTCGTGCATCTGGCGGAGCTGCTCCGGCGACGGCTGCTGCTCCCCGCCGAAGACGATTTTGGGCCTCAGGCTGACCCGGGTCAGGGCGAAGCGTCCCTCCCCGTCCCGTTCCAGGTGGCCCACCGGCCGGTCGCTGTAGGCATTCACCACGAAGCGCCGCTTGGCCGCGATGGCCAGGAAGGTCAACAGGTGGCAGCTCGATAGGGCGGCGACGAGGGCCTCTTCCGGGTCCACGCAGGCCGGGTTCCCCAGAAAGCCCGGCGAGGCTGAGGCCGGCACCTCGGCCCCTCCGTCGAAAACCCACCGGTGGTCCCGATTGTAGCTCCGATAGGTGAAATCCGCGGATTCACGCTGCCACTGCAGCTCGACATGATGTTGGGACATGGGAGGATTCCTTGTCTTTGAGTATGAAGGGGGTGCTCATACGCACCCGATTCCTATGCTAGCACGCAATCACCATGGGACCGGTCGTGGTACAATCCCAATAGCTCCCTCAGACAGTGTTCAAGTCGAAAGCAAGTGCGAAATTTCGACCGGAAATCTCGGGAATGAGTTTGTAGGAAGGAAGGAGCAAAACCGAAATGGAGACCACCACGTCCATTGTCCAGTTGGGGGGGCTTGCAGCCATCTTTCTGTTTCTTTGGAAACTTCACGTCGATATCGTGGGGCTTTCGGAACGCCTGGCCAGAATCGAGGGCTGGATCCAGGGGCGATTCAACCAGGATGACGGAGAGAGCCGAAAGTAAGGGAGTGGAGACGGGGTTGCTGATCCAGAACGTAGTTACGGAGCGGACCCCCGCCCGACGCTGGCGTCGGTTTGACGGCATCCCGGGGTTCCGTCACCACTTGCCGGATTCCTCCGCGTACACGTGGTCGGGTAACCGGTAGCTGATGCCTGCCTCGTCGAAGGCCGAAGCCTCCAGCAGAGAGGTGAATCTCGTAAAATTGTTGTCCTGAGTACGTCCCGGCAAGATCTTTTCCATGATGCGGTGATATCGCTCTTGCATTCGGAACCATGCCAGCACTCCGAATGTCGAGCCGGCCGGATACATCAGACGATCGGCGAGAGGATTCCCGATGAGCGCGCGCGATATGCTGAACAGGTACTTTGCAAGGTTGCGGCGAGCGGCCGGTTTTTCAATTCCTATGACCAATGGAGCGGAGTTGATCAGCGAATTCGCCATCACGACAGATTCAGTCTCGGGAGGAGGCTCGCACATGAGGCCGGTCTCGAACAGCTGCAGGGCATCCTGTTCATCGCGAAACAGAATCGTCTCGGGAATACCCATCAAGTAACCCGAGAACCGCCACACTTCCATAAAGCTTTTTCGCTCCTCGTTGTTGAATTCAGCACCCAGGTTTTTCATATGTTTCAGCAACCTGGCTTAAAAAGCGGTGATTCCAAAGCCCACGTGCGCCGCGCTGAGCGGCACGCCCCAGGAGCCCGTATCCCAGTCTTCCGAGCTGTTCAGCAGGTATCTGACCTGGGCGTGGATCATCCGCACACGGACAGACAGCTTCCAGCCGTCCCCACCCCTCTCCAGGCCGCCCGGCATGAATATCTCGATCATGTGACGGTTGTTCTGTTTCAAACGTCTGACGCCCTGATCGCGCACCCGACCGGTGATGAAGAAGGACTTGGCGATATTGGTCGAGAATCCTTCGACGAGAGTGCCTCCGACAAATGCCCCCAGGATCAGTCTCGAATTCCTGTGGAACATGCGGCAGGCCTGAGTCAAGGCCGACAAGTCCAGCCAATCGGGCGGGGATTCTATCCTCTTGAAGAACTCCCTCACCACGGGCGGCGCCTCCCGTAGAATCTTCTCGTCCTGTTGTTCGATGGCTGCCCTGAGAAACTGCATTGTCTTTCCCGGTCCGAGGGGGGCAAGCTGTTCGATCACCGCATCGGCTTCAGGATCTCCAATCATCGTGTGGGCGATGTAATTGGATGCTCTCTCCGGATCGATGAGGCGGGCCTTCTCGTATCGCGTCGTGTAACAGGATGGTACTTTCATCGACTGCGGCGCCCTCCCATTCAGGTCCAACTCCGGATGCGCCCGACATTGTATCCTACCGGCCATGTCGGGACCGATGCGTAAATGTTGGTCCGGATCCCCACCCATACCCTCATTTCGGGTCAAGCCCGTCAGGACGCAGTTTCCAGGTGGCGGCCCCGTGAGTCAGATGACTGAAGGACGACCCATGGGTGAATTCCTGCAAGTGATAGTCCGTCGTCGCCGGGAAGTATAGCAGCCGCCGGGAGCGCGGAAGGAGAAAGGTCAGGCCCAATCCTGTCGGCCGGCGAGCCGGCCAGGTCGATCGAGTCTCCACTCCCCCTCTCAAATTCATTCCCTGCCGGACCATCCGTCTTCCCCCCTCCCTTTATTTTTAGATTAGTCTAATAATACCCTAAAGACCTCTTGTCAACCTGAAAAGAACACATTGGAGGCTTGCGGTGGGTGTCTTTTTCGGTTACTCTAAATTGGTTTGAGGGCAAACGAAAGGCAATCCGGTGGCAGTTGAATCGCAGAAGCAGTCTACCGTCTCCAGCACGGTGGAGGACTATCTCAAGGTTGTCCTCAAGATCGAGGACATGAAGCAGAGGGCCAGCACCTCCAGGGTGGCGCGTCACCTGGACGTGGCCGACGCCACCGTCACCGACATGCTGAGGAAGCTGAAGAAGGCCGGGCTGCTGGAATACAAGCCCTACTACGGGGCCGCACTCACGCGCAAGGGGCGTCAGATGGCCGTGCGGATCCTGCGCCGCCACCGCCTGCTGGAGATGTTCCTCCACCAGGTTCTGGGCTACGGCTGGGAGCAGGTCCACCAGGAGGCCGAACGCCTGGAGCATGCCGTCTCCGACCTGTTCATATCCCGAATCGACGCCCTGCTGGACTTTCCCGCCCAGGACCCCCACGGGGAGATCATTCCCGACGCCCGGGGGTTCCGGCAGGTAGAGGACGACCTCTGCCTGGCCGAAGCCGAACCGGGAAGCTACAGCGTCCGCAAGGTCACCAACAGCGACCCCGAGTTCCTGGCCTACCTGGACAAGGTCGGACTGCGCCCGGCCACCCGGTTATCCCTGCAGGAGAAATCCCCCTTTCAAGGGCCGTTGAAGCTGCTTCCCGAATCCGGCCGGGAGGCGGTCTACCTGGGCCTGGAGGCCTCCAGGAGCATCTTCGTGCTGCCCCTGAAGGACCGCCCGCCCGCCTCCGCTCCGCTCCCGAAGGGTCGCGCATCCCGGGGGACTGTCGGCCGGTCCGGGCGAGGCGCCGGGGAAGAGTAGGGAGCAGCCAGGCTGGCCGCCCGGGGTTTCCTTGGCCGGGCGGACCGGAGTTTCCCATGAACGAATTGACGGGTCCCCTACTGGCGGTTCTGGCCGCCCTGGCGATCTATTTCCTGTTTCGGCCCGGGCGCGGTTGGCTGGAGCGCTGGCGCAGGCGGCTGCGCCTGTCCGACCGGGTGCTGTCCGAGGATGCTCTCAAGCATCTCTACCATTGCGAGTACGAGCAGCGGGTGGCCACGGTTCAGAGTCTTTCCGGCGCTTTGGGCACACCCGTGGAAAAGGTGGCGGGTCTGGTTCAGCGCATCGAGGCCGGCGAGCTGGCCACGTCCGAAGGAGCCTCGTTGCGGTTGACTCCCAAGGGAAGAGAGTACGCCCTGCGAATCATCCGGGCGCATCGTCTCTGGGAGCGCTACCTCTCGGAGGAGACGGGACTGAAGGAGCCGGACTGGCACAAGCGCGCCGAGCAGCAGGAGCATCGCCTGACCTCCAGCGAAGCCGACGCGCTGGCGGCCCGCATGGGCAACCCGCCCTTCGATCCGCATGGCGATCCCATTCCCACCCAGCGGGGGCAGCTCCCGCCGCGCCGGGGACAACCGCTCACCAGCCTGGCGGTGGGAGAGCGGGCCAGGATCGCCCACCTGGAGGACGAGCCCGAGGCCGTCTATGCCCAGTTGGTGGCCGAAGGACTCCATCCCCTGATGGCGGTCCAGTTGACCCACGTCTCGGCCGAGCGCATCTGCTTCCGGGCCGAGGGCGAGGAGCATGTGCTGGCGCCCATCGTGGCCGCCAACGTGGCGGTGGTCCCCCTGCCGAGGGAGCAGCCGGTTGAGGAGTCCCTGGAAACCCTGGCGGTCCTGGAACCCGGCCAGGAAGCCACCGTGGTCGGTTTGTCTCCCAACTGCCGGGGCCTGGAAAGGCGCCGCCTCATGGACCTGGGCCTTCTTCCCGGCACGGTGGTGGCCGCCGAAATGAGGAGCCCGGTGGGAGACCCGACGGCCTTTCGGATTCGGGGAGCGCTGATCGCGCTACGCGGGGAACAGGCCGCCAATATCCGGATCGGCTCCAGGAGGCAGGTGGCCTGATGAAACCGAATCCCCCTCCAGGCGCCTGCGAAATCTGTCCCGCTCACCATTCGGCCAATCTGAAACGGCTGGGGGTGAACATGGACCGCTACCACTTCGTGGTGGCCCTGGCCGGCAATCCCAACACCGGCAAGAGCACCCTGTTCAACAGCCTCACCGGCCTGCGCCAGCATACCGGCAACTGGCCCGGCAAGACCGTGACCCGGGCCGAGGGCGGCTTCGCCTACCAGGGCAGCAACTACAAGCTGGTCGATCTTCCGGGCACCTACTCGCTGCTCTCCACCAGCACCGACGAGGAGATCGCGCGCGACTTCATCCTGTTCGGACAGCCCGACGTGACCGTGATCGTGGTGGACGCCACCCGGCTGGAGCGCAACCTCAACCTGGTCTGCCAGGTGCTGGAAATCACCGGCCGGGCGGTGGTCTGCCTGAACCTGATGGATGAAGCCGAACGCCACCGCCTGACCGTCGACGAACGGTCCCTGGCGCGGGAGCTGGGCGTCCCGGTGGTTCCCGCCGCAGCCCGCCAGGGGCGGGGCGTCCCCATGCTGATCGACATGATCCACCAGGTGGCCACCGGCGGTTTCGTCTGCAAGCCCCATCGCATTCAGAGCGAGCCCCCGGCGCTCAAGCGCGCCGTCAGCCTGCTGGTTGAAAAGCTGGGAGCGGCATTCCCCGATCTGCCCAATGCCCGCTGGGTGGCCCTGCGCCTGCTGGAAGGAGACGCCAGGATCGAGGAGGCCGTGCGCTCGGGGGAGCTGGCCGGACTGGTGAGAGCCCCGCAAGGAGCGGCAACGGCGGCGCCGGCGGAGGGGGCGGGATGAGTCCTGCGAACAGCCGGGAAGAAGTGCTGGAGGCGGCGGCCAACCTGCGCTGGGAGGTGGGCCCCGACCTCCACGACTCGCTGATGGAGGCGCTCTACACCGATGCCGCCCGCATCTCGGACCGGGTTCTGAGTCGGGACGACGCCCGGCCCGCCTTCGACCTGGACCGCACCATCGACCGGCTGGTCACCAGCCGCTGGCTGGGCTTCCCCATCATGATGCTGCTGATGGCGGTGGTGCTGTGGGTCACCATCACCGGGGCCAACGTTCCCTCGAGCCTGCTTTCCTCCCTGTTCCTGGAAACCCTCCATCCCGCCCTCAAGCAGGCGGCGGCCGCGGCCGGCCTGGCCTGGTGGCTCGACGGACTGCTGATCGACGGCATGTTTCTGGCCGTGGCCTGGGTGGTGAGCGTGATGCTGCCCCCCATGGCCATCTTCTTCCCCCTCTTCACCCTGTTGGAGGACTTCGGCTATCTGCCCCGGGTGGCCTTCAACCTGGACCGCTGGTTCAAGATGGCCGGAGCCCACGGCAAGCAGGCCCTCACCATGGCCATGGGCTACGGATGCAATGCGGCCGGCGTGGTGGCCACCCGGGTGATCGACAGCCCCAGGGAGCGGCTGATCGCCACCCTGACCAACAACTTCTCCCTCTGCAACGGCCGCTGGCCCACCCAGATCCTGATCGCCACCATCTTCATCGGCAGCCTGGCCCCTCCGGCCCTGGCCGGACTGGTGTCGGCGGGGTCGGTGATGGCGGTGGTGCTGCTGGGCGTGGGGGGCACCTTCCTGGTGTCCTGGGGGCTGTCCCGCACGCTGCTCAAGGGAGAGGCTTCGGCTTTCAGCCTGGAGCTGCCCCCCTACCGCCCCCCCCGGATCCTGCAGACCATCTACACCTCCCTCATCGACCGCACCCTGATCGTGTTGTGGCGGGCGGTGGTGTTTTCCGTGCCGGCCGGCGCCGCCATCTGGCTGGTCTCCAACACTCATGTCGGCGGCGCCAGCCTGGCGGAGCACCTGATCCAGGGAATGAACCCCTTCGGATTGCTCATCGGACTCAACGGCGTCATCCTGCTGGCCTACATCATCGCCATCCCCGCCAACGAGATCGTCATCCCCACCGTGCTGATGCTGACCGTTGTGAGCGCCGGTCTCCCGGGGGTGGGGGAGGGCGCCGGGGTCATGTTCGAGTTGGATTCGGCCTCGGCCACCCTGGGTGTGCTGGAGGCCGACGGCTGGACGCTGCTGACCGGGATCAACCTGATGCTGTTCAGCCTGCTGCACAACCCCTGCTCCACCACCCTCTACACCATCTGGAAGGAGACCGGCAGCGTCAAGTGGACGGCCGCCTCGGCGCTCCTGCCCGTCGCCATGGGCTTTGTGGTGTGCTTCTGCGTGGCTCAGGCGTTCCGCTGGCTGGGCGGGTGAGGGATGCTGCTCACATGGAGGCGGCCGGTCCCACGCGGACGGTGATCACGTCCGTGTCGTGAAACTGCTGGTGGCGCACCGACGACGCATAGTGGCGCAGCAGTCTCAGAGAGACCTCGGTCTCGACCGGGGGGCCGGTGGTCTGTTCGCCCAGCAGCGCCAACTGGTCCTCCAGGTTGGTGTCGTCGGTCGTGGCCGCAAACTCGAGTTCGACCGCGTCTCCGTCATTGCGCGCCACCAGCAGGAGATGGCGTCCCGCCGGCGCCCTGCCTTCGTCCTCCGGCCGCGTCAGAGTGAGCAGCATCTCCTCGCCCACTGCCCGCAGTCGATCGGTCATTTCCTCGGTGCGCTTGCCGCCCGCGGCAAAATCGGAAAGAAACGAATCGATCTTCGCCAGGTTGGCCAAGGTCAGTTCCGTCTTCAGGCGCCGGGGACGCGGTCCTGTCAGCTCCACGAACTGGGTCAGCACGATCACGGTCAGTCCGCCGACCGTCATGCTGTTTCCGAGCAGATCGCTCCAGGCGCCCTGCAGGAGTTCGGGATAGATCCACTCGAGTTGGAAGGCGATCCCCAGCCAGAAGGCGGTGCCTACCGCGAAGCCCTTGCGGTAGTCCAGCCCGTCGTGCATGAGCACCCGGAGGCCGAGAATGAAGAGGGATGCCACCAGCACGATCAAGTAGGCGGCCACCACCGGACCGGGAATGGCGAGGATGACGGCGACCAGCTTCGGCAGAAAGGCCAGCACCACGAAAATGACTCCCACGCAGATGCCGACGACCCGGGCCGCCACCCGGGTGATATCGGCCACGGCGATGCTGGCCGCGTAGGTGGTGTTGGGAACCGTGCCCGTCAGGCCGGAGAGCAGGTTGCCCAGGCTGTCGGCGGTGAGCGCCCCCTGGATGGACTGGAAGTCGATGGCGCGCGGCCTGCGCCATGAGATCCGCTGGATGGCGATGCCGTCTCCGATGGTGTCCAGGGCGCCCACCAGCGTCACCAGCACGAAGGCGGGCAGCAGGGCCCAGAAGTCGGGGCCGAAGCCGAAGTCGAGACCCGGCCAGGCAAGCTGCGGAAACCCGATCCAGTCGGCTTCCAGAACCCGCCGGGTGTCGTAGATCCCGTAGAAGAGACCCCCAAAGGCGCAGCCTGCAACCATCCCCAGGGCCCCGGCCCAGAGTCTCCAGGCGCCGCCGGCGCGCATTGAGAGAATGGCCATCAGCCCCAGTGTCAGGCCCGCCGTGACCGGGGCGGCCGAGGGCACGGCCTCCGCCGGCACGTCATTCAGCTTGCGAAAGATGATCGGTCCCAGCGTGACCGGAATCAGCATCAGCACGGTTCCCGCCACGGTGGGCGTGAAGATCTTTCTGAACAGCGACAGCTTTGCCGCGAGTATGAACTGACACAGGGACGAGACGATGATCAGGCTCGCCATCAGGCCCCCGCCTCCCCGTTCCAGCGCCGCCACGCAGACCGCCAGGAAGGCGCCGCTGCTTCCCATGAGCAGGAGGTAGCCGGAGCCGATGCGACCGATGCGAGCGGACTGGATCA
>JAPPFQ010000227.1 GCA_028875135.1 Acidobacteriota bacterium | reverse complement strand
CGAGCCGAGGCCAGGACCTTTCTGTCGGGCAAGCCCGTCAGCCTGTTGTGGGGCGTGGGGAAGTCCATGCGCCGGCGCCTCCGCCAGGACGGCATCACGCTGATTGGCGAGCTGGCCCGTATCGACGAGGCCGAGCTTGTCGCCCGTTACGGCAAGATCGGACGGCGGTTGTGGTTGTGCGCTCGGGGGGAAGACGACCGCCGGGTCGACCCGGAGAGCCAGGTCAAGAGCATTTCATCCGAAACCACCCTCGACAGGGACACCGCCGAGTTGGCCGGGCTGCGCACGGTACTGTGGCAGCTTGCCGAGGCGGTGGCACGGCGCATGAAAAAGGCCGGCTTCGCCGGCAAGGGCGTCACGCTGAAACTCAAGACCGCCGACTTTCGCATCGTCACCCGCAGCCGCCGTCTGAGGGGTGCTACTCAGTCAGCCGAAGAGCTGTTCCAGGCCGCCGAACCCCTGCTGGTTCGGGAAACCGACGGGCGTGCCTTCCGGCTGATCGGAATCGGCGTTCACGACCTCGTTGAGGCCGGTCAGGTGGTCCAGGGCGAGCTCTTCGGCGGCGTTGGGTCGACCCAAAGCAAGGTTGAGAAAGCACTGGACGCCGTGCGGGAAAAGTTCGGAGGCGACGCCATCGTCAAGGGCCGAGGCTTCGGCATCAAGCTCGAGCGGCAGGGACCGTCGAAGGTGGAGTAGGTCAACCGGTCTGAAACACCCATGTTTCGTCCCGTATGAGCCGCCTCGTCGTATGGGACGGCGGCGCAACGAGGTGAAAAGTGACTAGTGGTCAGTTTTTAGTGGATATTTATATAATCGACACGTTCAGCAACGGAACCAAGCCTGTTTCACTCTCGTAAGAACCGCCCGACAGGGCGGGGACACAGCTAACCACTAACCACTAGCCACTAACCACTGCCTTTCCCACTGCCTTTCCCAATGCTTCGATAAACCATCACCGCCAGCAGACCGTAGAGGATCCCGTCGCCCCAAAATACCCAGTACACGCTAATGGAGGCCAACAGTCCGGCCATGATGGGGCCGAAGGCGTTGCCCATCATGGTGAAACTGGAAAGCAGGCCAAAGCCGGAAGCCCGCCGCTCGTTGGGGATGACCCGGCTGGCCAGGCTGTAGGCAATGGTGACGATGCCCCCTGCCAGAAATGCCTGCGAGACCCTGAGCACCAGGAGATGGGTAGCGCTGGTCGCCAGGGTCAACGCCAGGCAAAAGGCAAGTCCCAGGCCCAGCCGCCGCAACAGGAGCCTGCGTGCTGAGTAGCGGGCCATCTTTCGGCCGAAATACCAGGCCGCCAGGGCTTCCCCGAAGGCCGACAGAGAGAGGATCAGGCCGGACAAGCTTGCCGCCCGGACCGGATTGGCGGTCACGGAGGTTACGAACAGCGGGATGGTTGGGGCAAAGGTTCGTTCGATCGCGGTGGCCGCGAGCAGCAGGATGGCCAGGACCTTCAGGTTGGGCAGTCGCCACAGGGAGAGCAAGCTTTCGGGGGCAGTCTCGTCTTCGGGAGCCGTTCGAGACGATTCGCGATTGGGATTGTCCCGGTATAGCAGGAGAAACAACACCAGAGTGAGGAAGCACATGGCCGCCGTGACGAAGAAGGTATTTCGAATGCCGATCCAGGCTGCCAACACTCCTCCCAGGAACGGGCCCAGGGCCATGCTGAAGGTCTGGGTGGCCTGCAGACCGCCAATCGCCCGCGTAATCCTGTCCTTTGGAGCGGAGTGGGCCACCAGGGCAACCGAAACGGACCCGAATCCCCCGAAGAACCCCGAGAGAATCCTCAGAAACAGCAGTTCCTGGACGTTTCTGGCCAGGCCCATCAGGAACCAGATCACGAACAGAACCAGCGAAACGCGGATGGCCATGATCCTGAGGCCGTGGCGGTCCGCCAGCTTCCCCCAGAAGGGACCCACGAAGGAGGTGATCAGAGGGCTGATTCCCAGGATGAGACCGGACCAGACGGCCACCGCTGCCTTTGACTCCACTCCCAGTTGAGCGACGTAGAGCGGCAGGAAGGGCATGACCAGCATGAACCCGGCGCCGATGAGGGCGGCCGAAAAGGTGGCGGCCAGGTGATTGCGGCGCCACTGCTCAAGCAGCAGCCATTGCAGGGGAATGAATCGGTTCATGGAACGGGGTTGAGGTCGCGCGATCCTCGGGGCGTCCGGCGGGCCATGCCAGCTTGTCTAAAACCATGCGGAAGGGACACGAAGGCCACGAAGAGATATCCACCAAGGGGAAAGACGAACCACAAATGGACACGAATGAACACCAATAAACGAATCGATGAGTTGAGCCCTTTGCAAAATTCGGCAGCGGGGCGATTACCGGGAATTGCCACAAAAGGCACAAAATCAAAGTTTGTGCCTTTTGTGCTTTTTGTGGTTAAACAGCGTTTTTCATCAGGTCGCACCCGATATTGAAAGGGACAGAACCTCAGGTTTCCCGGCAAGATGACCTGACCCGCTGCGAACTTTGCAAAGGGCTCAAGGCGTTGATTGGGGGGTGTCACAACCGATATCACGGGGTTTTCTACGAAGGACACGATGCCATGCCAAGGTAACAAAGTTGCAGAAGAATATTGGTAGCGCTTGTGGTTGAAAGATGTCCGTTGGTATTCGTGTTCATTTGTGTCCATTTGTGGTTCGTTTTCATTGAAACGATCGTTCGTTTTTCCTCGGTATGATCCGAACGGCAGGGAGGCCGTCCGGTCAGCCCGACTGGGTGGACGGGTCCGGCTCCGAGCGGTTGAGCAGCCAGATCATGACGAAGTTGACGGCGACGTGCGACAGGGTGTTGGGGAACAGGGTGCCGCTCAGCTCGAATAGACTTCCGAAGAGAAGGCCTGCAAAGGCCGCGTAGGCGGCCCACGGGAGAAACACTTTGCGGGGAATGAGGTGCACGGCTCCAAAGAGCAGGCTGGTGGGAACCAGTCCCAGCAGAGGTTGTATGGCGCCACGGAAGAAGACCTCTTCGGCCGTGCCGCTGAACAGGGCGATGGCTCCGATCTGCCAACTCCCCAAGGGCACCAGTATCCTTCGGAACTCCTGGTCCAGTTGCTGAGCCCAGCCAAAATTCCGGCTGGCGTAGAGCGATAGCGCAATCAGCAGCAGGGCTCCGCCCAGGCCCCAAAGCAGGTGAGTTGCAGCGGTTGCTCTTTCCGTTGGGAAAAAGAAAGTCCAGGACAGGCGGCCCTGAAGAAAAATGATCCCCATGGCCAGAAGCCAAAGGACCAGGTAGAAGCGCAGGGCCGGCACCAGTATGGTCATGTTTGCCGGGCGCTCCCGTCCGTATCGGCATGGCGATCTCGAGGGGAGGCCAGCGACAGCAAGTGGCGCCTTCCCACCGCCTCAGGTGCGGTAATCGGCATTGATGTGAATATATTCGGTGGTGAGGTCGCAGGTCCAAAAGGTGGCATCCGAGTTGCCGGCATGGAGATGAACGGTCAGATTGATGTCCCGTTGACGCAGGATCTCGCTGGCGCGGCTTTCCTCAAAGCCGACGGCTCCACCCTCGCGGCAGACGACCAGGTCCCCCAGTGCGATGGAAACTCTGCTGCTGTCGAAAGGAACGCCGGAATAGCCCGCGGCGCAGATGATCCGTCCCCAGTTGGCGTCCTCTCCGGCCAGGGCCGTTTTCACCAGGGGGGAGTTGGCGATGCTCCGGGCGATCTGGGCCGCATCCTCCTCGGAAGGGGCTCCGTTTACCCGTATGGTCACGAACTTGCTGGCGCCTTCTCCATCCCGGACAACCTGTTGAGCCAGGCTCTGGCATACCCGGGTCAGTCCCTCCACGAACCAATCCCGGGCGGGACTGTCCGGCTCGATCGTCGGAATTCCCGAGCCGCCGTTGGCCATGATGGCCAGGGTGTCGTTGGTCGAGGTATCCCCGTCGACGGAAATCCGGTTGTAGCTTCGCCGGCAGGCCTGCTGGAGCGATTGCCGCAGCAGGGAAGGGCCGATATCGGCATCGGTCAGCACAAAGGCCAAGGTGGTGGCCATTCGTGGATGAATCATGCCGGCGCCCTTGGTCATGCCGGCAATGCGCACCGGCCGGCCGTCTATGGAGGCTTCCGCGGTGCAGACCTTGGGAGTGGTATCGGTAGTCAGGATGGCCCGTGCGGCGGCTCCCAGCTCCTCGGGACTCAATCCCCGTTTTAGGTCATTCAGTTTGGCGGTGATGCGGTCCGCCGGGAGGGGAACTCCGATGACTCCGGTGGAACACACCAGGACCTGATCGACCGGGACGGCCAGGGTCCTGGCCGTAGACTCGGCCATGGCCCGGGCCGCCACCATGCCGGGTTCTCCAGTGCAGGCATTGGCGTTCCCGGAATTGATGATCATGGCTTGAAGCGCACCCCCGCTTTCAAGCAGGTGCCGTTGGGAAAGCACCACCGGCGCGGCCTTGACCGCATTGGTGGTGAATACCGCGGCGCCCCGAGAGGGACGGGTGGAATAGAGCAGGGCCACGTCCAGGCCCGACGCCTTGATGCCGGAAGCCGTGGCGGCTGCCTGGAAGGCCTTTGGGGGCAGGATTTCAGCAGGATTCAGGGTCCAGCTTTCAGACACTTGTTCCCCTTTCCGAGGGATTCTGAAGGGTGAGGGACTGTTCTGCATGGGACAGTGCTTCGGCAACTCGCTCCGGCGCCGTCCCGCCCGGTACCGACCGCGCCTCAATGCTATGCCGGACGGACAAGGCTTGGAAAAGGTCTTCGGCGAAGAGCGAAGATAACTGCCGGTAGCGGCTCAGGGGCAGTTGGGATAGCCCGATTTGCTGCCCTTCGCATTCCAGAACGATCCTCCCCACCAGCCCATGAGCCTCGCGGAAGGCCATTCCCTTGCGGACCAGGTAGTCGGCAAGATCGGTGGCGGTCATGAAGTTGCCCTCGAGAGCTTTTCGGGCGGCTTCGGCGTCGACCTTGAGGGTGCGCACCACCGCCTGAGCCACCTGCAGGCAGTCCAGCAGGGTGTCCAGGGTATCGAAGAGAGCCTCCTTGTCTTCCTGAAGGTCCTTGTTGTAGGTCAACGGCAATCCCTTGAGCAGAACCAGGAGTCGGGTGAGATTGCCGATCACTCTTCCCGATTTGCCGCGCAGCAGTTCCAGGGAATCCGGATTCTTCTTCTGAGGCATGAGGCTGCTGCCGGTGGTGACTACATCGGAAAGCTCGATCCAGCCGCACTCGGGAGTCGAAAAGAAAATCAAATCCTCGGCCAGCCGGCTGAGGTGCACCAGCGTGAGTGAGCCGGCGCCGACGAAATCCACCAGGTAGTCCCGGTCGCTGACGGCGTCCAGGCTGTTGGGTGTGATGCGCGAGAAGTTCAGCTTCCGGCGCAGGACCTCGCGGTCAACGGCGAAGGCGTTTCCGGCCAGTGCTCCCGCTCCCAGGGGCATGCAGTCGGTCCGGCGGAAGCAGTCCTCGAAGCGATCGCGATCCCGGGAAAACATCTCGAACCAGGCCAGCAGATAGTGAGCCAGCAGAACGGGCTGGGCCTTTCTCAAATGGGTGTAGCCGGGAACCACCAGGTCGGGGTGGCTCCTGGCCTGGTTCAGCAGTTCGCCCATCAGCCCCTTCAGACCTTGCTGGACCTGGCCGATGGCCTTTTTGAGAAAGAGCCGGGTATCCACAGCCACCTGGTCGTTTCGACTTCGTCCGGTGTGGAGTTTCAGCCCTGTTTCTCCAACGATCTCCACCAAACGCGCTTCCACGAAACTGTGGACATCCTCGTCTTTTGCGTCCGCCAGAAAATCGGGGTCCTGCTGCGCCCGGTCGCGGATTTCCCCCAATCCTTCCAGGGTCCGCCGGAGTTCCTGCGGAGAGAGTATCCCTGCCTGTGCCAGGGCCTCGGCGTAAGCCATGGATCCCTCGATGTCTTCCTGAATGAGTCGGCGATCCATGCTCAAACTGGCGTTGAAGCGCTCGAATGCCTCATCCATGCCTTGAGTGAATCTTCCGCCCCAGATGCTCACGGCTCCAACCTTCCGTTTCCGCGTGAGACTTGCGTCCCGCACTGTTGAACCTGTTTGGTCAAACCCTGCCGGCCGTCCCCGGCCTCAGCGGCGGGATTGTTGCCTCTGAATCAGGGCACGGACCTGAACGGGCAGCCCGAAGAGGTTGATGAATCCCTTGGCGTCTGCCTGACGGTAACCCCCGGCCTGATCGAAGCTGGCCAGGTCTTCCCGGTAGAGACTGTGGCAGGAGGCCCGGGAAGCCACCGTCAGGTTGCCCTTGTAGAGTTTCAGTCGGACGGCGCCGCTGACCGGCTGTTGAGTCGCCGTGACAAAGGAATCCAGGGCCTCGCGCAGCGGGGTGAACCACTGTCCGTTGTAGACCAGATCGGCGTAGGTGAGCGCCAGCATGTCTTTCACCCGCAGCGTGTCCCTGTCCAGGCAGATGGACTCCAGTTCCCGGTGAGCCTGCATCAGAATGGTTCCCCCCGGAGTCTCGTAGGTTCCCCGGGACTTCATTCCCACCAAGCGGTTCTCAACCATGTCCACTCTGCCGATGCCGTGTTCTCCTCCAATCCGGTTGGCCTGCTCAACCAGTTCGGCGGGTGCCAGGCGCCGGCTGTCCAGGCCGACCGGAGTCCCCGATTCGAATTCCACTTCCAGGTAACGGGGCTGGTCGGGCGCCTCCTCCGGCGCCGCCGTGAGGCTCCAGAGGGACTCCTCGGGTTCGGAGGTCGGATCTTCCAGCGACCCGCCTTCATGGCTGAGGTGCCACAGGTTGCGATCTTCGCTATAGATCTTTTCCTTGCTTGCCGTGATGGGAATCCGCCGCTGGTGGGCGTAGTCGATGGCATCCTCCCGCGACTTGATGTCCCACTCCCTCCAGGGAGCGATCACCTGCAGGTGGGGAGCCAGGGCCTTGTAGGTGAGTTCGAAACGAACCTGGTCGTTGCCCTTGCCGGTGCAGCCGTGAGCGACCGCGTCCGCCCCTTCGCTGATGGCGATCTCAACCTGCCTCTTGGCCAGTATGGGGCGGGCAATGGAGGTTCCCAGCAGGTACTTGCGCTCGAAAATGGCTCCGGCCCGCAAGGTGGGCCAGACGTAGTCCCGAACGAACTCCTCCTTGAGATCCTCCACGAAGAGTTTGCTGGCTCCGGTTCTCAGCGCCTTTTCTTCCAGTCCCTCCAGCTCATCGGCCTGGCCGACATCGCCCGCCATGGCGATCACTTCACAACCGTAGTTCTCCTTCAACCAGGGGATGATGATCGAGGTATCCAACCCGCCGGAGTAGGCGAGCACCACTTTCCTGACCACGACTTACCTCCTCTACACGGCCTCTCCGGCCATCAGCAGCAACAGCAGGGCTTTTTGCACGTGAAGGCGATTCTCTGCCTGGTCGTAAACGACCGATTGCGGCGAGTCGATCACCTGGGGCGCCACTTCGTAGCCGCGATGGGCGGGCAAGCAGTGCATGAACAACGCCTCGCTGCCGGCAAGCTCCATCAGTTGGCGATTTACCTGGTAGCCGGCAAAAACGGCTGCCCGGTCTTCCGTCTCCGCTTCCTGCCCCATGCTGGCCCATACGTCGGTGTAGACGGCGTTCGCTTCCCGCACCGCTTCCCTGGGATTTCTCATAATCGTGATGGTGCCGCCGGTGGCGGCAGCCGTATCCATGGCCTGACGCACGATTTCAGAGTTAGGTTCATAGCCTGCCGGGCTGGCCACCGACAAGTGAATTCCCAGTCGGGCGGCTCCCAGGATCAGAGAATGGCAGGTGTTGTTTCCGTCTCCCACGAAGCAGAGCCTCACCCCGGAGCCCAGGGGCAGCCTTTCGGCAAGGGTGAAATAGTCGGCCAGGGCCTGGCAGGGATGCAGCAGATCCGTGAGGCCGTTGATCACCGGAATTCGGGCCTGCTCCGCCAACTCCACCACCGAGCGGTTCTTGTAGGTGCGGGCAACGATTCCATGGACCCAGCGCTCCAGGTTGCGGGCCACGTCCCTGATGGATTCCCGCTCGCCGAGCTTGGCGTCGCTATGATCCAGAAACAGGGCTTGTCCTCCCATGCTGGTCATTCCCACGTCAAAAGTCACGCGTGTTCGCAGGGACGGCTTCTCGAAGATCATGGCCAACGTCTTGCCCTTCAGGCTGAGGGCGAAATCGTCCGGAGCCTTCTTGATTCGGCGGGCGACCTTGAAGATGAGCTGGATGTCCTCGGGAGTCAGGTCCTGAATGGACAGCAGATCGGAGACGCTGAGACGCTCCCTGGGAACTGAGCCGGGTGCGGCGGGATCAGACATGAGCACCGCCCCTGGGCCGGACGGCCGGAAGTGCGGGGATGCGCCGGGACCCGCCGGGTGCCGCCGGGATGCTCCGGGACCTACTGATCGGCGGGAACTTTGGAGAAAATTTTGTCGAGGGCTTTGGCAAAACGAGCGATCTCTTTTCTGGTGATGATATAGGGCGGAAGCACACGCAGCACCGTGTTGGCGGTCACGTTGATCACGAAGCCGGCCTCCAGGCACTGGTTGACGATCTCGCGGGCCGGAAAGTTGACTTCGATGGCCAGCATCAGCCCCTCGCCGCGCACGTCCACCACGAAGGGATACTTTTCCTTCAGATCCAGCAGCTTCTGCTTGAAAAACTCTCCCTTCTCGCGAATTTCCGCGAGAAACCCGTCCTCCTGAAGAACCTTGATGAATTCGAATCCCAGGCGGCAGGCCAGGGGGCCTCCTCCGAAGGTGGTTCCGTGGTCGCCGGGTCCAAAGGTCAGGGAAATCTCCTTGGAGGTCAGCACCGACCCCAGCGGCAAACCCAACCCCAGAGGCTTGGCGAGGGTAATGATATCCGGCCGGATACCGTATTTCTGGAAGTAGAAGTAGCGCCCCGTTCGGCCAAGTCCGCACTGGATCTCGTCGAAAATGAGCAGGGCTCGGTGTTTTTGGGACAGGTCGCGGGCCGCTTGCAGAAACTCCCGGGAACAGGCGTGCACCCCACCCTCGCCCTGGAGCGGTTCGATGATAATGGCGCACACCTTGTCATTGAACTTGGCTTCCAGGTCTTCCACCGCGTTGCGCTTCACAAACTGAAATCCCGGAACCAGGGGACCGAATGGGACCCGGTAGGTGTCGTTGTAGGT
>JAPPFQ010000746.1 GCA_028875135.1 Acidobacteriota bacterium | reverse complement strand
CGCGCCGATCTCTTGCCCCCATCGCATGCCGGCTCCCGGGATCAGGTAAGCCACCAGCCCTACCACCAGCAGCGGCAGAAACAACCAGGCGAACAACCGCTTTCGCCGACGCATGAGATCCAGGATCATTGGTCTTCACACTCTCCTGTTCGAGCAGCTGCCTATGGTGCGACAGCCGTAGGCCAACAACGGACAAACTTCAAGAATACCATTATACCAGAGCCGGAAACGCCGGACACCAATCCCCCGAACAAGTGCCGGTTAAGTGTTTGTAAATTAAGGGGAACTTTGCTATGCTGGAGCTGATCGCAACAGAGTTGCCGCCCGCTTCGACCGGGGTCCAGGCACGACGTCTCCCAACGCAACCTGGATCCGTCACAGCTACGGACTGAATGAGCTTTCGAACCGCTTTCCACCTCTTTTCCAGCGACCTCGCCATTGACCTGGGCACGGCCAACTCCCTGGTCTACGCCAAGGGCAAGGGAATCGTGGTGGATGAGCCCTCCATCGTGGCCGTCAACGAATCCAACGGCGCGGTGGAAGCCGTGGGCCGGGAAGCCAAGTACATGCTGGGACGCACCCCGGCCAACATCGTCGCCATACGGCCCTTGAAGGACGGCGTCATTGCCGACTTCAAGATCACCGAAAGGATGCTGACGTATTTCATCCGAAAAGCCCATGGCCGCAAGTTGCTGGTCCACCCCAGGATCGTCATTGGAGTGCCCTCGGAAATCACTCAGGTCGAGAAGCGGGCCGTCATCGACTCGGCCTACAGATCCAAGGCCAGCGAGGTCTACCTGGTGGAGCAGGCCATGGTGGCGGCACTGGGGGCGGGGCTGCCGGTCTCCGAACCTTCCGGGAACCTGGTGGTGGACATCGGAGGCGGGACTACCGACATCGCGGTCATCTCCCTGTCCGGGATCGTCTACGGCCGTTCGGTCAGGCTGGCCGGCCACGAGTTGGACGACTCCATCATTCGATACATCCGAGCCAAGCACAACCTGCTGATCGGCGAACGCACCGCGGAGCAGATAAAGATCGAAGTCGGTTCGGCCTACCCCCTGGACGAACCGGTCACCATGGAGATCAAGGGTCGCAACCTGGTCGAGGGAATTCCGAAAACCGTGGTCATTACCGACGGTGAAATTCGTGAAGCGCTGGCGGAGGGCGTGGGGGCCATCGTCAATGCGATCCGGGCGGTGCTGGAGAAAACGCCTCCCGAACTCTCGGCCGACATCGTGGACAAAGGCCTCATCCTGACGGGAGGAGGCGCCTTGCTTCGGAACCTCGACAAGTGCATCCGGGAGGAAACCGGACTGCCGGTCACCGTGGCGGAAGATCCCCTGTCCTGCGTGGTCCGGGGTACCGGACGAATGTTGGGAGATTTCGATCTCCTCAAGAAAATCTCTGTCGACTCCTACTGACGACGTCACGACCGGAACCCAGGCCAGGAACTGGCGCCGGGCTCAGAGCCCTCCGGAGGCGTGGCACCCATGAAGCCGCTATTCCAGTCGCGAAAAGAAGCGGTGATCGTCATTGTAGTCCTGGCGGCTCACCTGGCGCTGCTCTCTACCCAGATCCCGAAGGTCAATTCCACTCCCCTGTTGCGCACCTGGGCCATGGAGTTCGTCCTGCCCTTCCTGAGGGGAGCTGTCGGCGGCGTCAGCAGCCTGAGCGGGCTTTGGGAGGACTACGTCCGCTTGCGGGTCGACAAGGAGGAACATGAGCGTCTCAAGAGCGAGGTGCAGGATTACCGGCAAACCCTCCTGGTCTACGAGGAGGAGGTCCGCAGACTCAAACGGCTGGAGGTGCTGGACCTGGTCAAGGCCGCTCTGAACCGACCCAGCGTGGCCGCCAGCGTGATCGGCGGAGACGATCGCATGGGCTACAGCTCCAGAGTCGTGGACAAGGGCTCCAGCTCGGGCGTCAGTTGGGATTGCCCGGTGATCAACTCCGAGGGCGTGGTGGGTCGGGTGGTGCACGTTTCCAGGAACAGCGCGGTGGTCCAGTTGATATCGGACCTGGACAGCGGCGTGGGCATCCTGCTGGAAACCAGTCGCGCTACCGGCGTTTTGAGGGGCGCCGGTCAACAGATGGCCACCATTCATTATGTCCCCCTCACCGAAAAGGCTTCCCCGGGAGAGCGCGTGATCACCTCGGGACTGGATCGGATCTACCCCAAGGGGCTGCTGGTTGGAAGCGTGCTGTCGGCGACCTCGGTTCAGACCGGTTTGCAGCAGGTCAAGGTTGCCATCGCCGCCCGCATGAAAAAACTTGAAGAGGTCCTGATTCTCAAGAAAGAGTCGACAGGATGATGCAATCCCTCGTCCAGTCCCTGGTGGACGTACTGCTGCTGACGGGGATGGTGGTCATTGAAGGCGTGTCCGCCCACTTCTTCCCCAACGCCGCTGCCCTGTTGAACCTGCCGTTGATCGTCCTGCTCTACATGACGCTGACCCAGGCCGACCTGCCCTGGATTCTCTTCCTGGGAGCACTGGTCGGCCTGCTGCAGGACAGTCAGGGTGTCCACCTGCTGGGACTCAGCGGATTCTGTAACCTTTCGGCATGCATCCTGGTCTACCTGGGCAGCACCATGATTGCGATGGATGGCTGGATCATGCGCACAAGCATTCTCGGGCTGTCCTTTCTGGTCTCCGGCTTCCTCTCCTGGGTCCTGAGGGTTGCTTTCCTGGACCGGTACGAGAGCCTCATGTTCGACCAGTTGCTGATGGGCGGCCTGGTTTGCGCCGGCCTTGGGCTGCCGATCTTCACGCTCTTCGATCGATTCCTGAAGGAACGAACACGCTGAACGATGCAACTTCGAGACTTCTACAAGGACAAGGAGACGACGCAAGCACGAATCCCGATTCTTCAGGTTTTGATCGTCCTGGGGTTCCTGCTGCTGCTGGCCGGACTGTGGAGGGTGCAGATCCTGCGGCACAACTACTTCTCCGCCCTGGCCGAGCAGAATCAGATCCGATCCATCCGCTGGGTGGCCCCTCGCGGCAAGATCCTGGATCGCTATGGACGGCCGCTGGCCAACAGCCGCCGTTCCTATACTCTCAGCGTGACCAGAAAGGACCTCTCGGAGCTCGAATCCTCCCTCGACCTCCTGACAGAGGGTCTCCAGTTCGAGCCCGGCTTCCTGAAATCCCAGATCGAGAAGCAGCGCCGCCGGCCCAGGTACCTGCCCCTGGTCCTCAAGGAGGATGCCGGAATCGGCGACATTTCCTTTATCGAGGCCCACCGCCAGGAGCTTCCGGCCATTCAGGTGGTTCCCCATCCCATCAGAAATTACCCCGAAGACGAGGTGGCGGCTCACCTGCTGGGTTACGTGACCGAAATTTCGGAGAATCAACTGGAATCGGGGATATTCGGAGACACGGCCAAACCCGGAGACATCGTTGGCCAAAAGGGGGTGGAACGGGTCTACGACCATATCCTCAGGGGAGTAGACGTTAAAAAGACGGTACGGGTCGACAGTCGCGGCCGCGAGATCGAAACCATCGAGATGGTTCCGCCCCACGCCGGAGACAATCTGCGCCTGACCATCGATATCGATATTCAGCGGGCCGCCGAGAAAGCCTTCGGAGACAAGGCGGGAGCAGCCGTCGCCGTCGATCCCAAGTCCGGGGAGGTGCTCTGCCTGCTGAGCCGCCCCGCTTTCGATCCCAACAGCTTCGCCACCCGAATCAGCCGGCAAAAGTGGGACCAACTGCTGCTGGATCCCCAAAAACCCATGCAGAACCGAGCGATTCAGAGCCGCTTTCCCCCGGGCTCGGTGTTCAAGATTTTCCTGGCCGTCGCCGGCCTGCAGGAAGGGGTGCTGACCCCGACCCATACCGAGTACTGCACGGGGGGCACGCGGATCTACGGCCGTCGCTTCGCCTGTTGGAAGAAGGAAGGACACGGAGAGGTCAATCTGCACCGCGCCATCGTGTCTTCCTGCAACGTGTTTTTCTATCGCCTGGGTCGAAAACTGGGGATTGACAAGATTGCGGTCCATGCCAAGGCCATGGGATTGGGATACAAGACCGGTATCGACCTGTTGGGCGAAGATCCGGGGATCATCCCCTCTCCCGAGTGGAAGCGGCGCATCTACAATGCCAACTGGTATCCCGGAGAAACCATTTCCGTGGCCATCGGGCAGGGCGCGGTTTCCCTGACGCCCATTCAACTCGCCCGGGCGTTGGGGGGGCTGGGCCTGGGAGGTGTCTACAGCGTGCCGCACGTGGTCCCGTCCGAGGAACGCAATCGCGCGGGCAAGCGGTTGCCTGCCGCATTCAAGCCGGATCCCCCTCTCGAACCCCGGACCGTGCGCCTCGTCAGTCAGGGTCTGTGGGGTGTGGTCAACGAGTACGGCACCGGCAGGAGGGCTGCCGTGAAGGGATTCGATGTCTGCGGTAAAACGGGGACGGCCCAGGTCATCAGCCGGGAAGGGCGGGTGCGCCTGAAATCCGAAGGCGAGCCGTTCCAGGACAACGCCTGGTTCGTCGGCTTCGCTCCCAGAGACCTCCCGGAAATCGCCGCCGCGGTTTTCGTGGAAGAGGGAGGAAGCGGCGGCGCCAGTGCGGCGCCAGTGCTTCAGGCAATGTTCCAGGTCTATTTCGACAAGCACAAGAAAAAGCAGCCTCAAGACGGGGCCGGCTCGGAGCAAATCACCTTTTCCCTGCCTTCCGAAAGCGTGAATTAGTGCTCTGAGACGGGACACTGAACGAACTTGCCAAAACAGATCCTCCCCTATCTCAAGCAGTGTGACTGGGTGATGCTTTCCCTGGCCCTGGCCATCGCCGCCGTGGGCGTGGCCGAGATCTACAGCGCCACCCAATACGAACTGTCGGAATCCTTTTACGTCAAACAGATCTACTACATCATCCTGGGACTGGTGGCGTTGGCCCTGGTCGTCAGCCTGGACTATCGACTCCTGTCCCAGCAGGTGCCCTATATCTACCTGGTGGCAGTGCTCTCGCTGCTCCTGGTCCTGTTCGTTGCCCCGGCCATACACGGAACCCGTGGATGGATTCCGCTGGGAGCCTTCAAGATCCAGCCCGCGGAATTCGCCAAGGTGGCCATCGTGCTGACCCTCGCCCGCTTCCTGAGCGAGAATCGCACCCACTTTCTCACCTCCAGCGAAATCATCAAGGCCTGTCTTCTGGCGGGACTGCCCCTGGGGCTGATTCTGCTGCAACCCGACCTGGGTTCGGCCATCACCCTGGCTCCGCCGCTTGCCGTCGGCCTGGTGCTCGGGGGGCTCCGCCGCAGGTGGATCCTCGCCGGCGTCGTCGTGGCGACCTTGATTACCGCCGCCGGATGGTATAGTCTCAAGCCGTATCAGAAGGAGCGTGTCTACACGTTCCTGGAGCCGGAAAGGGACCCTCGCGGCCACGGATACCAGGCAATCCAGTCCCAAATTGCCATGGGTTCCGGCGGGCTTCTGGGAAAGGGAGTGACCCGGGGAAGCCAGACGGCGCTGGGTTATCTTCCCGAGCGCCATACCGACTTCATATTTTCGGTGGTGGGCGAAGAGCTTGGATTCGTCGGGTCGTTCATCATTCTGGCTTTCTACTTTGTGATCATCATGCGTTCGATACGCATTGCACAGACCGCGCGCGACAAGCTCGGAGTATTTCTGGTGCTGGGGGCGGTGAGCGTGCTCTTTTTCCATATCCTGGTGAACGTCGGCATGGTGGTGGGCCTGGCGCCCATCACGGGCATTCCCCTTCCATTGCTGAGCTATGGGGGGTCTTCGATGCTCACCACATTCATATTGCTGGGATTGATCATCAACGTCGGAATGAGGCGGTACGTGTACTAATTCCGACCGGACTTCCGGTCTATTGACGCTGACAGGGGCAGCCGGGGTTGAAGCTCCGAGCCGGCCCTGAGATTTACAAACGTTGTTTCCGAATATCGCAACCCGATCCAGGTTCGACAGGGATTGTCGATCGGATCGGGGTAATTGAGAAACACCCAAGAGCTTGAACGGTATTGTTCCCGGCGAGCCCGACCTGCTCGTCAGCGGAAGCCAGGCATTGGCATGGCCACAGGATTAGATCCATGATGGGATCGACAGGACGCTCGCTCGATCCAGGGTCGAGTATGCCTCACCAACCCGGGCATTCGACTCTTTACAACCCACCCTCTGCCCCACCGAACAGCTCCTCAGTGTTTCACCAAGGAGGAGTCCCTCATGTCGAAGGAGCTTATAGTTTCCGCTTCGTCACAAGAAACCAAGGCCGCCATTCTGGAGGGCGGCGAAGTCGTTGAAATCCACATCGAGCGCGAAGGAGACCAGGGAATCGTAGGAAGCATCTGCAAGGGTCGAGTGACCAAGGTGCTTCCGGGTATGCAGTCGGCCTTCGTCAATGTCGGCCTGGAACGGGATGCCTTTCTCTACGTCTCCGATTTTTTCGAAGACACCGATGAATATGACCTGATTTCAGGCACAACCGAAGAGCAGGTCGCCAAGCCCGACAAGGAGACCGGTCCCGAAACCGCCAGGCAACCCACCCCCGGCGGAGAAGATTCCGCCAGCTCCCGCTACCCGGACCGTCGCATGCGCCCCCGTCGGGCCAGGCGGGGCCGCTTGCGAGGCAAACGCCAGGAGGGCGTTCCTTCAGAGCCCACCGCCACGCCGGCGGCAAGCCCTCCGCCGCCCCCGCCTCCAGCTCCGGATGCCGGCCCGCCCGAGGCCCTTTCCGTCCTTCCCGGAGAATCGCTGGCCAAATACGCGGCGGTTACCGACCCGCCCCCGGCGGCGGAACCCGAAAGCGCGCCTGAGGAAGCCGTTCAGGCCGTACTAGCCGCTACAACCGAACCCGCCACAACAGCCGAATCCGTCGCCGAGTCCGAACCGGCCGCTGCAGAGGAGGCGGCGGTCCAGGCCGAGCCCGCCGCTGCAGTTGAGCCGACCACTGCAACCGAGCCCGAGTCCCCTCCCCTCAAGGGTAGAAGGGGCAGAAGGCGTTCCAGGCAAGCTTCCGCCGAAAGCGCCGAGGCGGCATCCCCGGGAGAAGCGCAGGCCCCGGACACTGAAGCGGAAGTACAAGCCGACGGCGCAGCCGCGACCGAGGTAGTAGAGGATTCGACTACCCAAGTGGACGAGGCGACTGCCGAATCCGCAACCGCCGAAGCGGAGGAGGCAACCGCCGAATCCGAATCATCCACCGGCGACTCCGAGCCGGCCGCCGAGTCCACCGCCGAAGCACCTGCGGACTCGGTGACCGTGTCAACAGAGTCCGAAGCGGCCACCGAGGAGCCCCCCGCCTCCTCAGGCCAGGAAGAGTCGGCGGCCGAGGAAGCGGGTGAGGAAGCTGAAGCTGCCAGGGAAATGGACGCGCAGGCGCAACCCGAAACGGACGCCGCTGAAGAAGTCGAGTCCGCTGGAGAACCGGTTCCCGTAGTGGCCGAGCCGGCCACGGAGGCAGCCGCCGATGAATCGGGCGCCGCTGTCGCAACCGGCGATGACGGTGGAGAACAGGTTGAGGCAGCCGAAACCTCCACCGCGGGGGACGGCGCTGAGGAACCGGCCGCACTCTCGCCTGAAGCGGGCCAGACTCAGGAATCGCCCCCCGCCGAACCCGAACTCGAAACGGTCGGGGCAGCCGATGCCCCCTCCGGGCCCACTTCCAAACCTCGAGCCTCCAACGCCCAGCATCGCAGCCGTCCCAACACGCCCCGGTTCTTCCGCCGGTCACCCGACCGGCGCCGCTCCCAGTATCGCGGCGAGGATCGCCAGCGCCGGGAGGCGGCCTCCCCGGCGCCCATGATCGCCGACCTGCTCAAGGAAGGTCAGGAGATCCTGGTGCAGATCGCCAAGGAGCCGCTGGGGACCAAGGGGGCGCGGATCACTTCCCATATCGCGATTCCGGGTCGCTTCCTGGTCTACATGCCCACGGTCAACCACATTGGAGTCTCCCGCAAGATCAGCTCGGGAGAGGAACGCCAGCGACTCAGAAAGATTATCCAGGACAACCGGGGGGATCTGCCGGGCGGATTCATCGTTCGCACGGCCGGTGAGTACAAGGGAGAGGACGAATTCAAGGCCGACATCGGTTTTCTTCGCGCGCTCTGGACGGAGGTCAAGACCCAGTCCGACAAGAAGTCCGCACCTGCCATCATCCACCGGGAATTGAACCTGGTGCAGAGGATTCTCAGGGACCAGTTCAACCGGGAGTTCTCCGCCATCCGGGTGGATAACGAGTTGGCCTACGCCTCCATCGTGGAGCTGATCCACCGATTCCAGCCCAGCCTGGTCAAGAAGGTCAGGCTCTACACCCGGGAGACACCCATATTCGAGGAGTTCGGGGTCCAGGCGGAGCTGGACAAGGCCCTGCGCTCCAAGGTCTGGCTGAAATCGGGAGGCTATATCGTCATCGACCAGGCCGAGGCCCTGGTGGCCATCGACGTGAACACCGGAAAGTACGTGGGCAAGTCGAACAAGCTGGAAGACACCATCGCCAAGACCAACATGGAGGCAGCCAGGGAGATTGCCCGTCAACTGCGGCTGCGCGACCTGGGTGGCATTATCGTTTGCGACTTCATCGACATGGAGGACCGCAAGAACCGGCTCAAGGTGACCCAGACGCTGGAAGCGGCCTTGAGGAAGGACAAGTCACCGTCGAAGGTGATTCAATTCAATGACTTCGGGCTGGTGGCCATCACCCGCAAGCGGGTCAAGCAATCGCTGCTGAAAGTGCTGTGCGAGCCCTGTTCCCAGTGCTCCGGGTCGGGAATGGTGAAATCTCCCCGGACCGTCTGTTACGAGATTCAGGGGGAAGCACGGAAAATGGCCGGCGCCATCGAGGATCCGGAGATCACCGTCCGCGTGCACCCCGCGGTAGCCAAAGCCCTGAAGACCACCGAGGCCACCATCGTCGAAGAACTGGAGTCAAGCCTGAAGAAAGACGTGGTGATCAAGACCGATCCCCTCTTCCCCCAGGAACGCTTCGACATTTTTTGATTGGGCACTCCGTTTAGCTCGGCGTCCAAACTCGAACCACCAACCAGCCACGGGGG
Organism: Acidobacteriota bacterium; assembly: GCA_028875135.1. Lineage (GTDB taxonomy): Bacteria > Acidobacteriota > Terriglobia > Versatilivoradales > Versatilivoraceae > Versatilivorator. Next base: position 148 of record JAPPFQ010000746.1, on the reverse strand, counting down.
GGATTAATTTGAAAATCCTATACCCCGGCAGTGACGTAGACCAAGAGAGAGCTGCGAAGCTGCGGTTGACGTAGGTCGGCCACGAAAACCCCGCCTACAAGCCATCCTTATAGAGCTGCGTAGCAGCGGCTCAGGGTAGCCCCGGGCG
>JAPPFQ010000498.1 GCA_028875135.1 Acidobacteriota bacterium | reverse complement strand
GGTCTCTCCCACCCGGACCTCGAAGTTCTCGGCCACGTAGGGGAGAAAGCCCTCCACCTCGAAACGCAGCGTGTAGAGCCCCGGCATGACGTGGCTGAAGACATACTTGCCCAGCGGGGAGCTGACGGTTTTCCGCTCCACATCGCGTTCCTGGTCCAGGGCCGTCACGGTTACGCCCGGTATGACGGCTTGCGTCTGATCGAACACGTACCCCTGGATGCGGCCGCCCTTGGTCTGGGCCTCCGAGAGGGAGGCGCCGGCCAAGACCAGAACGATGGCCGCCGCCCATCGACGGCCCCCGGCGCTGTGTGGTGGTTTCAGTCGCATCTGGTGGCTTCCTTTGTTGGCGGAACAGAGTTCCGACCAACAGAATCTTGTATTGAACAGCGGAATGCCTGGCTCTCCATTTTACGGCCAAAGTCAAGCAGGAGGCGGTTTTTCCACCGGATTTTTCCGTTTATGGGGTATTGTTCCGCATAAAGGGAGCGACAGTGACCCGAAACCCCCGCCAGACCGGACTGCTACGATGGGTCGTGACCGCCTGCCTGGTGGTGGCAACCCCCGCGGCGGCGGCCGCCCAGGCCGAATTCCACTACCAGTTCGGCAAGCTCGCCAATCCCTTCTCCGGCGCCCAGGAAAACACCTCCATCCTGACCGTGCAACATGCGGCGGGGTGGCGGTTGGGAGACAGTTTCTTTTTTCTCGACATTCTCAACGACGGGCTCCAGGACGGTTTCAACGACAAGGATCTCTACGGCGAATGGTACCCGACCCTGAGCCTCGGCAAGGTGTCGGGCACGAAGTTCCAACTGGGACCGATCCGGGATATCTCCATCATCGGCGGCATCAATTTCGGCGCCGACGCCAACGTCTTCAAATATCTGCCCGGCGTTCGAGCCTCCTGGAAAGTACCGGGTTTCGCCTTCCTCAACACCGACGTGATGGCCTACATCGACGGGAACAGCGGGGCCGCCAGCGGCGGCGCTCCCCGGACCAGCAACAGCTTCACGGTCGACGTCAACTGGGCGCTGCCGTTCCGACTGGGCAGCCAATCCTTCCTGATGGGCGGACATGCCGAGTATATCGGCGCCAGCACGGACGAGTTCGGCAACCGTGTCAAGGGGTGGGTTCTGGCGCAGCCCCAACTTACCTGGGATCTGGGCGCCGCCTTCGGAGCGGCAAACCACCTGCTGGTGGGAATCGAGTACCAGTACTGGCGCAACAAGCTGGGCGTAGAGGAAGACGAGTACGCCCCGCAACTGCTGCTGATCTGGCGGTTCTAGCGGTTACCTGCAAAAGAGTTCGGGGGTGCGGCGGATGTGCGCCACCATTCCCCGCCGCTTGAGTTTCACCTGCCGGGGCCGCCTGCAGGAGGTCCCGCCAAGCGTCCCACTCGTATGTATAAGGATGAATGACTATGGATGCTCAAGACTCCGTCCGGAATACCGCCGTACGCTATGAACCCGACGAGAAGCCGCCGGTATTGCTGTCCCTGGGCCTGGGTCTGCAATTGGCCGTCCTGTGTGTCGCCGGCGTCGTACTGACTCCGGCCATTGTGATTCGAGTGGCCGGAGGAACCGAAGCCTTCCTCTCCTGGGCCGTGTTCGCGGCGTTGGCCGTCAGCGGGGTCACCACACTCGTCCAGGCGGTACGCCTGGGCCGCATCGGCGCCGGCTACGTTTTGTTGATGGGGACCTCAGGTGCGTTCATCGCGGTCTGCATCACGGCCATTGCCGAGGGCGGGCCGGCGATGCTGGCCACGCTGGTGGTCGCATCCTCGCTTTTCCAGTTCGGACTGGCTGCCCGGCTTTCCCTCTTCCGGCGGATCCTGACGCCGGCGGTGGCGGGAACCGTCATCATGCTGATTCCGGTGACGGTCATGCCCTTCATCTTCAAGATGCTGAACGATGTGCCGGAGGGGACCCCGTTGAGCGCCTCCGGGACCTCCGCCCTGGTAACGCTGCTGGTCATCGCCGGTCTGGCGCTGAAGGCCCGCGGCAAACTGCGGTTATGGGCGCCGGTGGTCGGCGTGGCGGCCGGATCGGTGGTGGCCGGGTTCTACGGAATCTACGACACCAGGCTCATCGCCGAAGCGGCCTGGATCGGGTTTCCCGCGAAAGGCTGGCCGGGACTGGATCTGAGCTTCGGACCCACCTTCTGGGCCCTGCTTCCGGGATTCGTGTTCGTGACCCTGGTGGGCGCCATCGAAACCATCGGGGATGCGGTCGCCATCCAGCGCGTCTCCCACCGGCGGACCCAGGCCGTCGATTTCCGTGCCGTGCAGGGTGCGGTGGCTGCCGATGGATTGGGGAACCTGCTGTCCGGTCTGGGCGGCACCGTGCCCAACACCACCTATTCGAGCAGCGTATCGGTGACCGAGCTCACCGGCGTCGGCGCCCGAAGGGTCGGCATGGCGGTGGGCGCCGTGTTCATTGCAATGGCGTTTCTGCCCAAGGCGCCGGCGGTGCTGCTGGCGATTCCGGGGCCGGTCGCGGCCGCCTACATCACGGTTCTGCTGGCGATGCTGTTCGTGATCGGCATGAGGGTCGTGGTCCAGGACGGCATCGACTACCGCAAGGGACTGGTGGCCGGGGTGGCCTTCTGGATTGGCGCGGGTTTCCAGAGCGGCGCCATATTCCCCGAGTACTTCAATGACTTCGCGGGCGGACTGCTGCAGAACGGCATGACCGCCGGCGGCCTGGCCGCCATTCTCATGACGATGTTCCTGGAGTTGACCCAGCCCCGCCGCAGACGGATGGAGACCGAGTGCCATCTGTCCGCCCTGCCAAGGATCCAGGAGTTCCTCAAGACTTTCGCCGCCGATAACGGCTGGGCGCAGGCGATGCGGAACCGTCTGGATGCGGCTGTCGAGGAAACCCTGGCGACGCTGTTCCATCGGGGAGATTCCGAGGAGAAGCGAGAGCCTCGCCGACTGCAGCTGGTGGCCTTCAAGGAGAACGGCGGCGCCGTCCTGGAACTGATCGCCTCCAGCCGCGAAGAGCAGAACCTGCAGGATCGCATCGCCCTGCTGGGCCGATACGCCGAGGGTCCGGGGGCCGAACGGGAAATCTCGCTGCGGTTGCTGCGGCACGTCGCCTCTTCGATCCGTCACCAGCAGTACCACAACACCGACATTGTCACCATCCGGGTGAAGGCTCCGGAGCCGGAGGCCGGCCAGCCTTCCGAAAGCGGATCCAGCGAAGCCGAATAGCGGCGTCCCCCTACTGCCCCAGCTTCTTGAAGGAAAAAACCAGGCGGAAGTAGAAATAGGCGCCGTTGAATCCCCAGGGCGTGTATTCGCTGTACTGCTCTCCAACGCTGGTTGCGTTGGGAGAGACGTCAGGAAAGGTGTTGAAGGCGTTGCGGGCGCCGATCGCCAGGCTCGTCTCTTCGCTCAAGGGCAGACCAACCTCCAGGTCGAAGACCGGCTTGCCGCTGAAGAGGGTCTGAGCGCTGTCCCAGTCGAACCAGGCGCCGTAGTAGTTCAGCCGCCCCAGAATACTCACCGGTCCGATTCTCTGGCTGACGCCGGCGTTCCAGCGGTTCCTGGGGAGGGCTTCCTGCAGCTCCCGCAGCCGCCGGGCCGCATTGAGCAGATCCGGATTGAAATGGGTCACCGTTGTGTCGGTGTGGTTGAAGACGGCGCTGAACACGGTGCCACCCTTCAACCGGGGCGGCGCGTAGCTGAAGACCAGGTCGATTCCCTGGGTGGTGGTGGAGATGTCGTTGGTGAAAAAGCGGAAGCTGGCCAGTCCGCGAGCGTTTTCCACGCCCGCTTCCAGGAGCTGACCGACCTCCGTCGCCGTCAGGGTGAAGTCCCGGGTTACGGCCAGCCGGTCTGCCACGTCGATACGGAAATAGTCGGCCGTGAGGATCAACGTCCCCTGCTCGACAACCGCCCCGGCGGTGTAGTTGACCGAGGTCTCGGGTTTGAGCGGCTCACCGCCCCGCAATCGGGCCACGGGGAAGATCGACGGAACCGTGCCCCGTTCCACCAGGTCGCCCACGGCGGGGTCGAAAATTGTCGACAGGTTGAACCCGTTCTGCTGGCCAGGCGTCGGGGCGCGGAATCCGCTGCTCAGGCTGGCGCGGAGCGAAAAGGCATCCGCAAGCCGGTAGCGGCCCGACAGCTTGCCGTTGACCGTGGCGCCGAAATCCTCGAAGTTCTCGATGCGGGCCGCCGTACCGACCGTCCATCGGTCCTCCACACCCGACAGTTCCACGTCGCCGTAGGCTGCAATGTTGCTGCGGTTCCACTTCCCGGCCGCTTGGGGGCTGTAGCCGCTGAAGCCGTTGGAACCGGCGCTGAATCCCTGAGCCGCGTAGGGGCCGACTTCCCAGGACTCCCGTTGTCCCAGCCGCGTTTCATACTGTTCGTCGCGCCACTCGGCCCCGGCGGCAAGGTTGAGCCTATCGTTGACGGCATAGGAGACATCCAGGTTGAGGCCGATCTCCTGCTGCCGATTGCTGCCGAGGTCGAATTGGGTGGGGGTCTCGGGACCGAGCGAGGCGTTGACCGTGTTGCCGATGAACAGATCGGTCTGGTGGGACCCAATGCTGATGCTCCCGTCCCAGACCAAATCCTTGCCGGAGAATCCTCGTATCCCGGCGACCACCGCGCCATCGGATACCGAGCCGCCGAAGTTGGGCGTGAAGCCTCCCGGGAAGATCTCCTGGAAGGAGAAGCAATCGGGGTCGGCCATCACCCTGCCCATGGCGAACGGGTCGGGCACGTGATCGGCGACGGCTACCGTGGGACAGTCGGCGGAGGGATCGCCGCGGGCGGCTGCAACGTCGCCGATGAGCAGGGTTCGACCGCGGTCAGCAGTGAAGACGCCTCCCCGCGTGTTGGGGTTGCGGAAAAAGAAACCGCCCGTCACCTCCTTGCCGGCGTAGCCGGTGTGCCCGTAGAACTGCAGGCGATCGGTGAGAGGGAAGCCGAAATTGCCGAAGAGCTTGAGGTCGCCGTCAACCTCCGGAGAGCCCCAGATCTGGGCGGGGTCGCGCACGTGGGTATTGCCCGCCGCCAGGAGCGCCGCCACGTCGCTGCGCTGAATGCTGCGGTCGGTCGGCTCGGCGCCGCCGTACTCGAAGCTGAGGTTGGCGAAACCGGCGGAGCCCAGAGGCAATCCGGCGTTGCCGGCTACACTGTAGGTGGCGCCGTCCCATCGCTCCAGGTAGCTACCGGCGTTGAACTCCAGACTGGCGCCCGAACGGCTGTCCCTGGGCAGCAGATTGATGACCCCGGCAATGGCGTCGGAGCCGTACTGGGCGGCCGCTCCGTCGCGCAGCACCTCGGCCTGGCGCAGGGCAATGGCCGGGATGCCCGAGATGTCGGGCCCCTGGGATCCGAAGGCCACGCCGTTGCCGCCGTGCCAGTCGATGATGGAGGAGCGGTGGCGCCGCTTCCCGTTGACCAGGACAAGGGTGTGGTCGGGGGCCAGGTTGCGCAGCATCACGGGCCGCACGATGGTGGAGGCGTCGCTGATCGGCTGGGTGTTGACGTTGAAGGAGGGCACCACCGCCCGCAACTGGGTTGCCAGGTCCCTGCTCCCCTGGCTGGCGAAGTCGTCGGTCCGAATGACGTCCACCGGGACCGTGGACTCGGTCGCCGATCGCGGCTCGGCTCGGCTGCCCACCACCACAATGGAGGTGGTGACGGCGCCCAGTTCCAGCGAGAAGTCGCGCAGCACCGACTGTCCGGCTATCAGCTCGACGTCGCCGGCGGTGGCGGGCTCGAAGCCGGCGGCCTCCACCGTAATCGTGTAGACCCCGGGTTCCAGGTTCAATTGGTAGGCGCCTACCGCATCGGTGGAGCCGGTCACCTCGGCTCCCGTGGAATCGTTGGTTGCCGTGATTTCGGCGGCCGGGATTCCCGAGCCATAGGCATCCTTCACGTGGCCTCGCAAGATAGCGGTCTCTTGAGCGTGGGCTGTAACGGAAACTGCCATCAGGACCAAAGCAACCGTCAGGACGGAGAGTCTGTCGAACATGAACCTCTCCCGCTGGAACGAATCGTTCATATAAAAAACAGTGTACTACCTTCCAGCCGGCCCGCGTTTCTCATGGGGTCGCCGGGCATCGAAGATTCCGGTGGCTTGCGACGATACACTACAATTCCAGCCGCCGCCCTGCCGGGCGGATCATACGAGGAATAAACAGCCGGTGGTGTTGAAGACGAACCACGAATGAACACGAATAGACACGAATACCGATGGACCTCCTCTGGTACGACGACGTCACGGGGTGAAGCCCACCCGGGAGCGCGGGCGTCCCGCCCGCATGCACTCCCGTTGCGTGCCGCTCGGTTGTCCTGCGATGCGGCACCCGGCCACCCTGCCGGCGGCAACGGCATGGGGTCAGCCGATGCAGAGTCCCGGGGCCGTTGCGGGTCGGGCCGGGTGAAGGAGTTGGCCGAGGCTGTGCCAGGACGTGTGCGGGCGGGACGCCCGCGCTCCCGGGGGGCGCCTCCTCCCATCGCTCTTGCTCCTCGAGCGGGCACGCGCCGTCTTGCCGGGCCGCAGCCCTCACACTGCGGCAGAGCCGTCACGCTTGGTGGACCTTCGTGGTCCTTCGTGTGACTTTGTGGATCACTCCTTTTTCGTTTGTTTCAAATAGGAATGGTGGAGCATCCATTTGGATCTCAAAAGAGCCTTCCGGACCCCTGACTCAACGTCACTCGGAGGCAAGCCGGTCCCGCCCCGGCCTGAGCGCCGCTGCGCAACGCCCGCCTGGACCGTGGATGCGGTCGGTTTCTGGTGCGTGCTCGGCTACGCGGCGCTGGCCCTGCTCGCGCAGCAGCCGGGCGAGCCGCCGCTACCGGCCTTTTTCCTGCTGGTCGCCTGGACCGGACTTCCGGTGTTCGGCCTCTTCCTGCACTTTCGCCGGCGAGAGGAGCCCTTTCCGCTCGGCCGCCTGTTTTTCTGGGCAATTGCCTTCCGCATCTGCGGGCTGGCAGGCGGACCCTTCTACGAGGACGACTTCTACCGCTACCTTTGGGACGGGTACCGGTTCGCCACCGCCGGCAGCCCCTACGGGCCGGCCCCTGAGATGTTTTTCCTCGATCCCTCTGTGCCGCCGGCCATGCAATCGGTTCTCAGCGGCATCAACTATCCGGAACTGCCGACCATCTACGCCCCGGTAACGCAGGTCATCTTTCTGCTCGGCTATTGGGTGCATCCGGGCAGCGTCGCGGTGCTGCAGGCAATCCTGATCCTGTTGGACCTGGCCCTGGTGGTCCTGTTGCTGCGCCTGGCGCCGGCGCGGAACGTGCTGCTCTATGCCTGGTGTCCGCTGGTGGTCAAGGAAATCGCCTTCACCGCCCACCCGGACGGCGCCGGCGCTTGCCTCCTGCTGGCGGCCGTGGTGCTGTCCCGGGACCGCCGCTGGCAGGTGGCCGCCATCACGCTGGGGCTGGCCGCGGGCGCCAAGGCGTTCGGTCTGCTGCTGGCGCCGCTGCTGCTGGCCGGCGCCCGCCTGCGGCACTGGCTGCTGGCCGGCGCCACCGTGGCCGCCGTCTACGCGCCCTTCACGTTGAGGGGCGGTAGCGAACTGGCGTCGCTGCAGGTGTTTGCACGGGAGTGGGAATTCAACTCGTGGCTTTTCGGGCTGCTGAAGACCGCGCTGCAGCCGATTGAGGCCAGGCTTGCCCTTGGACTTGCTTTTTTGGCAATCTGGGGCTGGTACCATGTCAAGTACTATCGGAGCTCCGCACGGGAGATTCCGCGGGGAGACTGGATCTTCGGCGGGCTGCTGGCGGTATCGCCGGTCATCAATCCCTGGTACCTGCTTTGGCTGTTGCCATTTGCGGCGGTTTATCCGACCATTTGGGCCTGGACGGCCTCGCTGGCCGTGCTGCTCAGCTATGTGACCGGACTGAACCTGCAGGACTATGCGATGCAGCCGTTTGGGCAGCCACTATGGGCGCGCGGGCTGGAGTTCGGACTGATTCTGTGCGGGCTCGGCTGCGACCTGGTCCGACGGCGGTGGACCGGCCGAGACAGTCAGGCCGGCGCCAAAGGATGAACGACCATGAAAGCAAATGAAATTGAAATGGCGCCGGCACGCATGTGGCTGCAGCGTAACCTGGCCTTGAGCCTTCTGGCCACGACGATTCTGGTCACGGCCTGTGCTCCCCGGCAGCCGGAACGGATCTCGGAATGGGATGCCAGCGACGAGTCCAATGTCGAATCCATTGATCACAGCCCCTGGCAGGACATCCTGGACGGCTACGTCAAACCCGATCCACAGGGCGTCAATGTCCTCGACTATGCTGCGCTGGCGGCCGGTTCCGCTGACACGGCCAAGCTGGCCGGATACGTCACGCGCCTGGAAGGGATCGACCCCCGCGAGTACCGCCGGGCGGAGCAGATGGCCTACTGGATCAACTTTTATAACGCCCGCACCGTGAAGATGGTCCTCGACTCCTATCCGGTGGATACGATCAGGGAGATCCACCAGGGCGACGCGCCGATGACGGGCCCCTGGGGCGACGTATGCGCCAATGTCGCCGGCCAGGATCTGACCCTGGACCAGATCGAGCATGAGATTCTTCGTCCCATCTGGCGGGACAAGAGAATTCATTACGCGGTGAACTGCGCTGCCTACAGCTGTCCGCAACTGATGGGGACAGCCTTCACCGCCGCCAACACCGAGTCGCTGCTCGAAGCAGGGGCGCGGGCCTACGTGAACAGTGCTCGGGGCGTCGACGTGGTCGACGACGAGTTCATCGTGTTGTCCAGCATCTACAAGTGGTATCCCGAGGACTTCGGCAGCACCGAGAAATCAGTGATCGAGCACCTCGTCCACTACGCCGACGGCGAACTGGCGGCGTTTCTGAAGGGTTTCGAGGGAACGGTCGACTACGACTACGATTGGAAACTTAACCAGCCCCAACGCTGATCTTGTACTTCACACAATGCGAGAGCGAGACTCCAAACGCCGCTATACCGTTACTTCGCGAATTCTCGTCGCCTGAGCCCCAAAGCGCCCGCTTGCACCTGACGACACCACCACTTGAAATTCGGCAAATTCACTGTTTTTTACCGCAACCGTTCGGTTTTCGTTTGTCAAACGTCACTAACGGCAATAAGGTAGTTGAGTGCGATGGGAGGAGATTAGAGACATGAAGAAAATTGTATTGGCAGCCATCGTCCTCGCCGCGGGCGTAGGGCTATTCCAACT
>JAPPFQ010000697.1 GCA_028875135.1 Acidobacteriota bacterium | reverse complement strand
CTTCTTGGCCTCCACGAAATGGTGGATGTGGTCGGTGGAACCGAAGCCCATGGAGGCGATGTCGCAGGCCTCCAGCAGATTCAGCATCTGCAGCACGGCAATGCCCTGTCCATTGGGAGGGAGCTGCCAGACACGGTATCCCCGGTAATCGGTGGACACCGGCTCCACCCAATCCGAACGATGGTCGGCCAGGTCCCTGGCGCTCAGGAATCCCCCCAATTCCTTGAAATAGGCCTCGATCCTCCGGGGGATTTCTCCCTGGTAAAACGCTTCCCTGCCCGACCGTGCAATCGTTTCCAGCGTCGCAGCCAGGTGGGGATTGGCGAAAACCTCTCCCGCACGGGGAGCCCGGCCCTGCAGGGTGAAGGTCTCCAGGAAGCCGGGCCACTCCCGGTGGATCTCCACCCCTTGCTCCCAGTCCCTGGCAATAACCTCCGAGACCGGAAATCCCCGGCGAGCGTATTCGATGGCCGGGGCCAGCAACTGCTCCATGGGCAGCCTCCCGTAGCGGCCGTGGAGTGCATACCATCCGTCCACGCATCCCGGGACTGACACCGAGAGCGGTCCCCGGGAAGGCAGCCGGCTCAGGCCTCGCCGCTTGAGTTCCGCCAATGCCAGGGAATGGGGCGAGCGGCCGCTGCCGTTAAGGCCGCACAAGCTCCTGCTGCCTGCATCCCAGACCAGAGCAAAAAGGTCTCCGCCGATCCCGCACGACACCGGCTCCACCAGCCCCAGCATCGCATTGGCCGCAATGGCGGCGTCCAAGGCGGTTCCCCCTTGCCTGAGCATATCGACAGCCACCTGGGTGGCCAGCGGCTGGCTGGTGGCGGCCATTCCGTTGCGGGCCAGCACCTCGGACCGGGTAGCCCACCTCCTGCCTGCCACCGCGACCTGCTGACCTCCAACTTCGTGTCCATTCGTGTTCATTCGTGGTTCGCCTTTATTGACCATCAGGTGAGTTCCCTCTGAAAGATCTGCCGGGCTGGGCGCTTGCTACCACCTCTTCCAGAAAACCCTGCATCCGGTCGTGGTGCGACCCTTTCCAATAGACGCGTTCGCACTTCGGGCACCACCGGAAGTCCCGATAATGCTCCCGGGTTCGCGGCAGCAACCTGGAAGCCACTTCGTCGCCGGGGATTGACTCGATCTCCCCGTTGCAGCGCAGGCACCGGCCGAAGGGCTCCAGTTTGTCCCAAAGGCCGAATCGCCGCACCACTTCGATCAACTGAAGCCGCGGATTCGTTTCCCGGATCCAGTACCCGTAGATAACCTGGCTCCGTTTCAGCAAACCCCGATCGCGGGTCAGTAGAATGCGGCGCTCGGCGCTGGACAGACGGGCCAGGCTCTCATCCGCGAAGTCGCTCCGGTACAGGCTGTCGAGTCCCAACAGGCGCAGGAAGGAAGCCAGCTTCCCCAGGTGGACGTCCAGGACGAAACGGAACTCCGGCAGCGGTCGAGGACGGACCCGAAGAATGGGTTCGACATCGATGGATTCGAACCGGGGATAGACGCTGATCCGGTCCCCATCCCGGACCCGGTAGCTAAAGTCCACCGAATCTCCGTTGGCCAGAATCAGATCCACCTCGGTGTGAGGCACTCCCAGAGACTCCACCATGTCCTTGACCGATACCTGGCCGCTGAAGGTATGGTCAAAGCCCCCCGGGCGGTGGCCATTCCTTGTGGCCGGCAGGCAATCCTGCAACTCGGCATAGAAACGCAGGTGAACGTTGGCCATTACCAGATGTAGTCCTTGGCCAGCGGCCTCCTGTCGAACCCATCCAGAACGTGAACGACCCGGATCTTTTTGAGGCTGACCGGAGAAAGCTGCCCGATGGGCAGATAGACGATCTTGCGCCCCATCCTGGAGGCGACGGTGCGAAAGATGGATCGGGGCGGACGGGCGGCCACGTAGACCACGAATCTCTCCAGGGTGTAGTCCAGACCCGCCAGCAGCAGGGTCTCCGCCTTGCTTTCCGCCATCTCGTAGTCCGGGTCCTGCCAGACATCCAGCATGCGGCGCGGCGGGTAGGAGAGCAGGAAACCGCCATACTCGGCCCGGGAAATGCCGGGACCCACGATCCGCTCGTAAGGGTTGGTGGAATAGAAGGCCATGTCCGATTCCTGGGCATGCTCCCCCAGCCATGTCGTGCACCAGTGGTAGCGGTTCTCCCGGTCCTCGTCAAAGACGACCACCACGGCCCCCACCTCGCCCGAGACCCGCTGGTTTTCCCGAACGTACAACTGCCCCTGGTGCCAGTTCCGCAGGGTCTCGCGGACGTCGATGCCGTCCAGCAGCGAGGTCTTGAAGACTTCCACCCTGGACCTTTCCGCCGAAAGAACGCTTTTCCCCTTCTTCTTGAGGAATGCCCCGTAGTCTTCCAGGACCAGGTCCTCGGGAGGGTAGGAACAGATGCCGGTACCGTCGAATCGGCGGGCCCATTCGCCCGGAGCCGACTCCTTTTTGCGGCCCCTGAGACCATAGGGGCGCACCCGGGCCTTGCGCCGGGGCAGCCGGCGCCTGAGCTGGATTCGCCTCATGTTGGCGTAGAGCTGTTCTCCCGAAATCCTGACGGTCATGAGATCCGACTGGGTCCTCTGGTGAGGAGTGCCGCCTGCCAGCTCCCAAAGATCCCAGGCGTAGTTGTCGTCCACCACCGAACGGGCTGCAACCGTCAGGTCAAAGAGTCCGGCCACCAGCTGCCGGTCCATGAACGCCAGGTTTCGAGCGAAACGTCCCAGCAGGCGTCGTTGCCAGTGAGAGACCCTTTCGCCGGTGGCGGCGCCGTATCGGCTTTCCGATTCGGCCAGCAGCCGAAACACCATGCGCTGGCGGTCGATGCTCCGGACCCCTGCCACCGCCGCATTGTCCTCGGAAGCATCCGTGCGCCGGGCCGGGCCGGGCCGCCATCTCACCCTCCTGGCCGTTCGTTCCACGACGGACTCCAGGGATTGCAGCGGGTCCTCCACCCGGGAAGCGATCACCCTGAAGGGTTGTGTGGCGGCACTGGGTGGCGGGTCGGGCTTGACGGTCTCAGCCCTCGCGGCCCGCGAGGGTTGGCGGCAGCGCTCGTAGACCGCCTGGAAAAAGGGAGGTTCCAGCAGCACTTCGGCCAGGCACTCGGGGTGAAGGTTGAGCACCTGAACTCCGCTCCTCCGCGGGCGCGCCAGGGGCTCGGCCTGGGGTTTTTCCAGGGCCTCCAGCACCATTGGAAAGAGATTCAGGGAAAGCACCACCCAGACGGTTTGCCGCCCCGGGAGCGCTTGCAGCCTCCAGGCCACGCCTTGAGCCTGCCGGAGAAGTTGGGGATCGGCAGGTCGGGGGCAGGCAAGCCAGCTCTCCACATACTTGGCATAGCCGATTCTTCGAACCGAGTAGGAGTCGGGATAGTTCTCCGAGGGGTGGGCCGGCCGGTCCAGGTCGGGGTCCACGAAGTGGGGAGCGGCGTTCACCTCCTGGCCGCTGCGGAGGGCTTCCATGAAGGGATCGGTAATTTCTACCGGGACGTAGACGGCATCCTGTCCGGATTTGTCCGGGTAGAGGATCACCGAAACCTCCGGCAACCGCCTCACGGCCCGGAGGGTCGCCGCCTTCAGCGTCTGAGGCAACTCGACGGCGATCCGGCTGGGGCGATGGGCCAGGACGGCCCGTCGAACTTCGGCGGCGAACTCCATTCGCCCCGGAACCACCGGCAGAAAGCGAAAGCGCCCTCGCCGCCAGCCGTCCCCCTGTTCAGCGCCGCCCATAACGGAGGGCCTCCTGGCCGAGGGTCTGCAGGATGGCAGTCTCCAGCGCCCGGCCGCGGCCCCGTCCGGGAGACATTTCGGTCAATTTCAGGGCGAATCGGGCAATGTTGATGCCATCCCGGACGGTGTAGCGCTCGTCGGCCTCGTGAGCCGCCTGCAGAAAATCGGTGACGTAGTCCAGGACCTCCTGCTCGGCAAACGGCAGATTCTCGCGCAGGATGTGCCGCTCTTCCTCCCGCTCCGGGAACTCGAGCAGGATTTGAGGCTGCAGCCGGGAATGGATGTATTCCGGCAGCTCAAAGGTGGACGCATCGTCATTCATGGTGGCGACCAGGCGAAAATTGGGATGGGCCTTGATCTTGATCCCGGCTACGATGGATTCCACGTATCGCCGGTTGTCAAGCAGCGGGGCCAGGCTGGCCCAACTCTTTTCGCTCATGCGATTGCCCTCGTCCAGAATCACGACTCCTCCCCTCACCATGGCGGTCACCAAGGGCGAGGCCACGTAGCGGAGCTTTCCTTGCGCCTCGATCACCGGGGTGACCAGCAAGTCCTCGGGACGGGTGTCCAGGGTCGCCTGCAGGATATAGACTTCCCTTCCCAGCCGCTTGCCCACGGCGTAAGCCAGGGTCGTCTTCCCCACGCCCGGTTTTCCCAGCAGCCGGGGGTTCATCGGCACATCCTGGTTGTTGACAACCATCCAGGCGGCCATGAGCTGTCGAATGAGCTCCTCCTGGCCAACCCATTGAATGGGCAGTTCATCCGGATGGGCCAGGAAAATGCGGACGCCGTCGATGTCCGCGCTGTGAAGGTTTTGGGGGGATTGCGGGGTCATCGGCAAAACGGAGTTATCGACTAAGGGCACGTCTTGCTATAATTCGGTTCAGGATTATAGCAGGCTGCCTTCGAACGGTGGGGGCCGGGTTCGAAGCCGTTTTCCCGGTGCATCGGTGCAGCCAGGAGCCATTGTATGACCAAGGCCGCCAATAACGGCCTGCAGGCATCCGACAATTTTGTGCCCCCTTCTCTTCTCCCGACCGTATTCCTCCCGGAAGCACTTCTTTTCCAGCATAGACAGCCTCCTCGGGCCAGAACGATGATAGCCGTTCGTCTGACAGTTCCTCTCCTTGTCCTGCTCTGGGCGTTTCCGCAGGAACTGGAGCCCCGGAACCTGGCGGAGGTCGCCAGGAAGGAACGCAGTCGTCGGGCTCAACTGCCCAATACAGCCGTGACCCATACCAACGAGGCCCTGCGTTCCCGCCCCGGCCGGCCGGCGCTTCCCACTTCAGACAGGACGAAACCCGGTGCGTCCCCGAACTGCTCCTTCCGTGTCCCGGACTCCTCCGGGCCGACCCGTGCGGAGAGCCGCTGGAGCCGGCGCTTTCTCCAGGTCAAAGCCAGGCTGGCGGCCGCCGAACAGCGTCACGAGGCACTGCGGGCAAAGCTGGACGATCTGAACCTCAAGCTCCAGGGCGATCCATTCCGCCAGACGACGGTAACCGACCCGGCTCATGTCTATGGCCCGCTGATCGCCCAGGCGGAGCGCCGGCTCGAACAGAGCCGGCAGGCCCTCTCCAGCGCCCGGCAGGAATTGGCCGACCTTCGCGAGCACCTGCGTACAAGCGGCAATCCCCGGTCATGGGAGAATTCCGAGGCCGCCCTGACTCACCGGCCCGTTGGGGGAACCGCCGAAGGGGCGGAGGGCCCCGAGCTCAGGGATCGAACCTACTGGCAACGGCAACTGAGCCGGCTCGAGCAGCGCTTCCGCTCACGAATCGCCCCGCTGGAAATCGAGCGGTTTCAGCTGGTGCATCGGCGCATCCCGCAAAAAGGGGAGTCTCTGGATGTTGACAGCACTCAGGGCCTGGGCCTGCCCCCGGGAGTCCCGGACATCAACCGTCGAATCCGGCAACTGAAGAGCCGGAAAACCGAGGAGAAACGAGCCCTGGTGGAACGCGCCCTGCGGTCCGGTGCCCTGCCGGGGTGGTTTCGCTGATTCCTGAACGCCGTCCCACTGCTTGTAGAGGTAGACGATGGCCATGTTCCGCTCCAGGAAGAAAAGACCCGCCGGAAAGAAGACCAGGACAAAGGCCAGGTGGTGGCACTGGCCCTGGTTTCATTCGACCTGGTCCAAGGTGTTGCTCACCTTGGGAGTTTTCGCATTCGTCGCGGTCAGCTTTGTCCTGATCGACACCTACCAGCAGTTCTCCCGGCAAATTGACCGCAAGATTTCCGGGGAGATTTTTCTCAATACCGCCAAGGTCTATACCGCTCCGCTGGAGATCTATCCCGGCCAGCCCATAGGCCTCTCCCAGGTCACAGACTACCTGGTGGCTGCAGGGTACAGCCCGAACCAACCCGAGGAGGGTGCGCAGGGGCACTACGCTGCAAGCGGAGAAGGACTGCAAATCTATCCGGGAGATCATGCCTACGGAGCAAGCGCCGGGGCGGTCCGGATCGAGTTCGACGAAGACGGCATCGAAAACATAGTCTCCCTGTCCGACCGGAGCCTGCTCGAATTCTACGATCTGGAACCCCGGCTGATCACCCACCTGTTCGACAAGAGTCGTGAAAAGCGCCGCCTGATCGAGTATTGGGAAATCCCTCAGGTGCTCCGGGACGCCGTGCTGGCGATCGAGGACCGCCGCTTCTTCTCACACTACGGATTCGATCCCATCGCCCTGGTCAGCGTGGCTCTGGGGGGATTTGAACGGGGCGCCAGCACCATCACCCAGCAACTGGTTCGATCTTCCAGCTTCTGGTTGACACGGGAGAGACGGGTGATCCGCAAGGCCAAAGAGATTTACATGTCCGCCATCCTGGAGACACGCCTGTCCAAGGAGGAAATCTTCACCCTCTACTCCAACGACATCTACCTGGGACAGAGCGGTTCCTTCAGTATCAACGGATTCGGTGAAGCCGCCACCGCCTACTTCAACAAGGACATCAAGGACCTCAACCTGCCGGAAGCCGCCCTGCTGGCGGGACTGATTCAATCCCCCAATCGTTACAGTCCCACCAGGCGTCCGGAAAGAGCCATGCGTCGCCGAAACGTGGTGTTGATGGCCATGCTGGAAACCGGCAGCATCACGCCGGAACAGTATCAGGCAGCCGTAAAGGCGCCCCTGGAGGTCGCTCCCCACAGCGTCGATCAGAACGACGCCCCCTACTTCGTGGACATGCTCAAGGACCGCTTGCTGCAGACCTACTCCGACGAGGAACTGCTCACCAAGCGCTTCAAGGTCTACACCACCCTGGACGCCGACCTGCAATCCATTGCCTACAAGGTCGTGCGGGACGGCGCCGAACTGGCGGACCAGACCCGGGCCCATCGGCAACGGCGTGGTCCCAGGGCCAGATGGGATCCGTCCACCCACCCGACGTATGAAATCGCTGCCGATGAGCGGGTGCAAGTCTGCCTGATTGCCCTGGATGCCGTCACCGGAGAGATTCGAGCCCTGGTGGGCGGACGGGATTACGGGACCAGCCAGTTGAATCGGGTGACTTACGCCAAGCGGCAACCCGGCTCCATCTTCAAGCCCTTCGTCTTCGCTGCCGCCATCAACTCGGCCATCGAACACACCGAACCCCTGGTCACGCCCTCGACCATGGTGGAAGACATCAAGACGGTCTTCAACTTCAACGAGGAACCCTACGAGCCCAACAACTACGGGGAAAAATTCTTCGGGCCGGTGACCCTGCGACGGGCTCTCACCAAGTCGCTCAACGTGGCCACCATAAAATTCGCTGAAATGATCGGTTGGCAGAAGGTGGTCGATCTGGCGATATCGGCAGGCATGAACGACCGCATCCTGGCCACTCCGGCGGCCGCCCTGGGTTCCTACGAGGTCACTCCCCTGGAGATGGCGGAGGCCTTCACCATCTTCGCCAATCAGGGAATTCGGGTGGAGCCTCGGATCATTCGCGACGTGGTCAATGGCGACGGCGAGACCATCTTCAGTTCGGAGATCTCGTCGGAAGAGGTTATCGATCCGAGCGTGGCCTACCTCATGACCAACCTGATGGAAGGGGTCATCAACCGGGGTACCGGCATCCGGGCTCGCCTGATGGGTTTTCGGGCGCCGGCGGCGGGCAAGACCGGGACCTCCCATGACGGCTGGTTTGCCGGCTACACCAGCGGGCTGCTCTGCATTGTCTGGGTGGGGTTTGACGACAATCGGGAACTGATGCTGGAGGGCTCCACCTCGGCCCTGCCCATCTGGACGGACTTCATGAAGCAGGCCACCGAGCTTGAACCCTGGCTGGCCGAGGATGAATTCGAGCCCCCTGGGGAAGGCATGGTTCGGGTCCACATCGACGAAGAGACGGGACTGCTGGCCACACCCGAATGTCAGAGCGTCATTTTCGAGCACTACATCGCCGGCAGCGAGCCGACCCAGCGCTGCAGCCATTCCGCTCACGAGTGGCTCTACGACCAGCGCCAACTGAGCAATGAGGCCGGAGCCACCCAGGACGAAACGGAACAGCCTGCACAGCCCCCCTCTAAGAAGACCAACCGCTTCAAGCGAATATTCTCAAAGATTTTCTGATAGGAAGAGAGGGTTTCCCTATCAGCCTTTCAGGCTTGACTGCTGCTGGCCTTAGGGGAAAAGACCACAATTGGGTGCATCCAGAACCTCCAGTTCCCTGAAGACCCACACAAAGCCTTACAGGATATTGAAAACAAGCTTCCTACCACCCTCTATCCGGCGACCCGGTGAAAAATCGGGGCTGATGCTCCTGGCCGGTTGGATGAGCCTCAAGATTTTTCTCTTTGGCCCTCTTACGATCTATCTGACCAATGCCGAGGAGATACAGGTTGGATTTGGCAGTCTTGCGTTCCACTTTGAGTTAGCCAGAATGCGAGCTAACGGCGACAGTTGTTGTTCCAAGGAAGGGTTTCGACAATGAACTCCACAATCACTCTGCCGAGACACCTGCCCTGGTACCTTCTCGCCAGGATCGAAAGCTGGATTACCAGACCTTTCAAGTCGAAGTTGGACAGAGACTGCCCCGTATGCTGCGGTCCAACCGCCACCAGGCACATGGGCCTGGTCAGCCCGACCTCCTACAACGTGCGGGGAATTGGCCCCAAACATTTCGATCTCGTCTGCTGCTGCGAATGTAATCTCGTTTTCCTCAGCCCGCTTCCCCCCGAGAAAGCATTCGAGGCCCTCTATATTCGCTTTCCCCAATTTACCGGCCACCCGGCCTATCATGGCGAAAGCGCCCGGATGGCGTTGCAGTTCTACCGGGATCGCCTGGCGGAGATCTCGGACGTGCTGGCTGCCGGCCGGAAATTCGAACGAGTGCTGGATATCGGAAGCGGTCTAAGCTTGATTGCTCTGGCGGCGAAACTGCTCGATCATCGAACGATTGCGGTAGCCCAGGATATCAGCCGGGAGGCGGCCGAGTTATGTCCATGGGTAGACCACTACTTGGTGG
>JAPPFQ010000168.1 GCA_028875135.1 Acidobacteriota bacterium | reverse complement strand
TGACTCCTGAAGGCGTGGAGCTGCTCAACGAGGGCGTGGTGGACAACGTGCTGGCGTTTCTGCAGGGAAAACCCAGAAACGTCATGACCTGAGACTCCTCCGGTCCGTCGATACTTGCCTCCAATAGTCATGCGTTTTTCCTTGATTCCCATTGTGATGAGTTCTCTATACCTTGGAGCCGGAGCGGTCCTTGCCGGCGATTCCGTCATGGGTGAATGGAAAGGAAAGCTGCGCGGCGACGACGGGGTTGAACGGATCCTGGAGGCCCAGGTCGTGGCCGAGGGCGGGGACCGCTACCGGGCTGTGATGAGACTGGACAAGGATGGATCCTGGACCGCGGGTGAGTCCGCCGGTCGCCGAAAGGGCGAGACGGTTGCGTTTTCCGGCTCCCTGAATCCGGGGCATGGATCCGGCGGCGTGTGCCGACTTCAAGGCCAGGTCGACTCCGAGGGGTTCAGGGGCACCTGCGCCGGCGCCGGCTCGACAGCCCGATTCTCCCTGACGAAGATGGAGCGCCGCCCAGCTAGTCTTGGAGCCAAGCCTCCCGAAGAGGCGGTGGTCCTATTCGACGGCACCGGCCTGGAGTCCTGGATGCACCGGGACGGGCAGCCCGCAGGCTGGAAGCTGAGGAAAGACGGCAGCATGGAAGTGACCCGGGGAAACATTGTCACCCGCCGGTCGTTCGGGGATGTTCGCATCCATCTGGAGTTTCGCACTCCGCTGATGGCGGAGGCCCGGGGTCAAGCCCGCGGCAACAGCGGCGTCTATGTCCAGGGACGCTACGAAGTTCAGGTCCTGGACAGCTTCGGCCTGGAGCCGATGGACAACGGCTGCGGAGGCATCTACAGGATTGCCGCTCCGCGTGTAAATGCCTCGCTGCCTCCGCTGCAGTGGCAGACCTACGAGATCATCTTTCGGGCCCCCCGCTTCGATTCAAGCGGCAGCAAGACCGCCAATGCCAAAATCACGGTCCGGCACAACGGCGAAGTGATTCACTTGAACCGGGAGCTTCCCAGGCTCACCCCGGGAGGTGTCAGCAACGAAGAGAGCGAACGCGGACCGCTGCTCCTGCAGGATCACCGCGACTCCGTGCAGTACCGGAACATCTGGGTCCTGCCCCTGGATTGATCCGGATTCGCGGATTACGGCTGAAAGTGGATCGCGCCGAATCGACTGGGGATGTGGAAGGAGTCCTCCAGGGGCGGGCTCCAGGCAAGCAGTCGGCGCTGCCGGATCTCTCCGACTCCGTCACACCGAAAGAAGTTGATCCGCCATTCCATGCCGGGCCGGATGGAGGCCACACCCATCGCGCCGGCGGGAATGCTCATCTCGCAGCTCCATTCCTTTTTGTCCTCATCGACCCGGGTGGCATGGGCGAAGCCGGAATCCCAGCCGGCGTCCAGCACCGGGTCCCGGTCCAGGTCGATGGCCAGGTCGATCCACTGATTGTTGGGGGCGACTTCAAACTCCCAGTAGGTGTTCATTCGCTGGGGGAAGGGATTGACGAAAGCCTCCACCACGTCCCGGTCCCACAACAGCCAGCGCTCCGGTCCCGGGTCCTCACCCCGGTAGCAGTGCATCTCGAAGTACTCACACCGGTAGGCCAGATAGAGCCTGGAGGGCGTATAGGCCGCCGCCACCGCGGTGTTCACTCCCGGAATGATCGTGCCCGGCTTACGGTAGTGGTGCAGGTTCAACCAGGAAACCCCGCGCCAGGCAGGCTTGGCGAGGTCCGCGTCCGGCTCGAAATCTCCGGGGAGGGGCCGGACAAGAGCCTGAAGAGTGCTCAGGTAGGTGGGGTTGGGGCTCATTCCGGATGAATCCAGCGACCTGGTGAGAAATGCGGGCCGTGGGCTACCCGACCCTGCCGGTCAGGAAAACTCGGCCAGCTTCACCGTGCGGCCTTCAGCCGCCGAGCGGTCGGCCGCAAAGACCACCCGATGAGTCTCGAAGGCCGTCTCGAAATCGGTGAGCGGCATGGGCCGCCCCCGGGAGACGCTGTCGGCGAAGGCTTGAAACTGGGGCTGATAGGGATGGTCCACCACGTCGCCCGAGTCGATCAGGGCGGTTTCCAGGACACTCCAGCGAGCCTTGGTCATTCCCTTCAGCTTCTGACTGTAGATGCGGTTGTCGAGCAGGCTGCCCTCACTGCCCACCAGGTGGATGTGAAAGTAGTAGGGCTGCAGGCAGTCCACGATGGAGGCCACCTTTCCGATCGTGCCGTCGCTGAACTTCAGCAGAGTGACGGTGCTGGTGTCGTACTCGTAAGGCTTGAAAATCGCGTTGCCCGACCTGGCGCCGTAGCTGGTGACCTCCTCGACCCGGGACCCGGTGAAGTAGAGCAGCCCGTCCAGGGCATGACAACCGGCGGTGAGGAGGCTGCTGCCCCCGAAGTCCTTTTTGACGTTCCAGCCGAACTGCCCGTACCAGGGGCCGATTCCGTGGTAGTAGTCGACTTCCGCGTAGTGAATCTCGCCCAGCAGGCCCTCGTCGATGCATGAGCGGATCAGGTCGAAGTGCTGGCTATACCGGCATTCGAAACAGACGCAGGTCTGAACGCCGGCCTTCCGAATGGCAGCCTGCATCTCCAGGGCGTCCTCGAAGGAGAGGCAGATGGGCTTCTCGATGATGAGGTGCTTGCCGGCCCTGGCGGCGTCGATAGCCTGCCGGGCATGCTGCGGGTGGGGGGTGCAGATGTCGATCGCGTCAATGTCAGGATCGGCCAGCATTGCCTCGTAGCTGGTGAAGGCTCGAAGCGGGGTGCCGTAGTCCCGGCTCAAGGCGGCTTCATCGAGTTGCCGCCGCGAGCAGACAGCCGTGACCCGGGCTCCGGAAACTGCTTTGAAGGCATCGATGTGAGCGCCGGCCACCCAGCCCAGACCCACAATGCCCACTCGCACATCGCTCATCTCCTGTCCCTCCTTTTCCGTCGAACCACGCCCGGATGACAATGGCCTGCCGATGGGGCTACGGCCGGCTTTCCCGAATGATGCGGTCGTAGACGTCTCGCGCCCGCTGATAGGCCGCGGCGGCCTGCTCGCGTTCCTCGGGGCGAATGCGTGGACTCTTCATTTTCCAGCACTGGTCCACGGCCCGCCGGCACCATTCGGCGCTGCGGAGCGAGGCACGAACCGGTTTGCCCCCCACCTGAACGAATATGGGATTGGTGTGCGAACTGGGGTAGATCCGCAGGGCCACCCAGCTGGACTTTTCGACGGGGTGTTCGAAGCTGACCTCGCGCCACTGGCCATCCGCCTCGACCATCTTTCTGGCCACGGGCTCACCGTTGACAATCAGTTCCAACGGAACCCGGCGAGTCTTTCCCTGACGGGCGCGCTCGATATGCCAGTAGGGGGGGCGGTGGAGTGGTCTGGAGGCGATGATGGCTCCCACCTCGTCCTGACGATCGGGCAGATAGGCGATCACCCGGGATCGAATCTCGACCGTTTGCGCTCCCGGCAGGTTCAGCTCGCTCTCCCGGGTTCCCAGCTCCAGCCCGTTGGCGGAAAAGTCGACGATGTGGGATGCCCCATCGGAAACATAGCTGCGCCCGGCTCGAATCCGGTCCATGTACCGGTCGAAATTCAGCGGACCCTCCAGCTTGGCGTAGCTTCTGGCCATGCCCACCCGGTCGTCGAAGATGCAGGGGAAATCGGTCTCGCCGCTCAAGCGCGTTCGGAACCCGGTGTTGAGGACGTGGTACCAGATATTGAGTTCCCAGGGAGCGGGGGTATCTCCGGCAGAGTAAAAGTCGACGGCGTCCTGGGTCACGGTGACGATGTACTCGTTGGCTCCGATGCCGTCGAACTTGGGCAGGACATAGTTGGGAAGCGAATCGGTCGGCTCCATGGGTTCCAACCCCCATCCGGAATGGGCGTAGCCCACCACGGCGTCCTGCTTTCTGGCCCATTGCAGAATGGGCAACGTCCAACTGGGCCAATCCTCCACCTTGCTGGTCCCCGGATAGTCGTCCTCTCTCAGGCGGAGCAGGCAGACGTGTCCCGCGTGAGAGGAGGGAAAGCCCGAGATCTCCACGTCGTAGCGCAGCAGGTTCTGCTGGTTCGAAAGGGGATGCACCTTGCCGGTGAAGTAGCTCTTCTGGTAGTACCAGCAGGGCCCCCAGGTCAGATTGCAGGCGATATTCAGGTCTTCCCCCTGGGCCTGGCGCCACATGTGCTCGGGACGCACGCCCTCTTCCGGACTCTCGTAGTGGCTGCATCCGGCGGCGTGCACGTGGTGGTCGGCGCTGTACCAGCCCAGCTTGGCCATGTGAACCCAGCGCGTGAGCTGGAGCGGGACCTCGTGGACCTTCTTCCCGGCGGGCACCCGGATGCGTTTCGTCTGGGGGAGGTACTCCGGCCCCCGGGTCAGGGTGATTTCATACTCCCCCGCCGGCAGGAACACGTGCTCGCCGTCCCCGCGGTAAACCTGCGGGTGAAAGAAGAAATCCGGAAATTCATCCAGCGCCGCCAGGCGCCGGGAGGGCAGCGGGCGAATTCCCGTCAGCCGCTTGGCTCCGGAAGACGCCGGCAGGTCGGAGGCGCCACGCTCCTCCCAGGTCTGTCGGGCCGCCAGGGCCAGGCGATAGTCCTTGGGCAGCGGCGGTCTTCCCGAGGGGGCAGACCCGCTGATCTGCAACGGACTGGACCCCTCCACGATTCGTTCGATCCCATCGGTGATGACCAGCGAGGCCATGGGAGCCGGCGAGCCGTCATGATCCTTGATCCTGAACACCACCCTGGTCGCCGCCTGGCAGTCGAACAGGATGTCGACGGTGCTGCGAAAACCGATATCCTGGGTACCCTGGCCGACATGGAAACCGATCTTGGCTTCCCGGCGCCCGGTGTCCCGGGTGTAGATCTGGAGCACCGCATATTCGAGCTCGACCCCGGAAAGGTTGCTGAGCAACGGCCGCCTCCGGTACATGTAGAGTTCCAGGAAGCGGTTGGCGACCTGGCCGGAAGAGAGGAGGTTTTCCGGCTTGGCTTGCTTGGCTCCGGTCGAGCGGTGCAGGATGGGCTCGGCGTTGGGACTCTCGGCTTCGAGCTGTGTGTTGACCATGGCCTGGTTGTGGACCTTGACGAGGAAGCTCTTCCAGCCGTTCTGAACCAGGACCGGTTGGGCGGGACCGCGCAGCACCTTCACCCGCGCTTCGGGGTTGATCACCACCATGGCCAGGCAGTAGGGGTCCAGGATCTGCTGGATGCTGCGAGTCGTCTTGGGGCCGGGGGCTTCATTCCTCAGCGCTTGCAGCCGGCGGGAGTCCTCCGCCGAGAGCCCGCTCCCCAGGAAGGTCAGCGCGTCATCCAGCCGGAGCGCCTGGGCCAGCAACGGCTGGGCTTCGACGTTTCCGACCTCGGGGAGATCGTCGGAGTAGGCCGTCCCGCACAGCAGGAGTGAGACCGCAAGGAAGCTGCAGAGTGAGTGTTTCATGGGTTTTCTCCCGGCCAATATTCCGCCTGGTTACCGATTCCGTCCCCGGGTGCAACGGGGTATGGCGCCGGCCGGCGCGCCGCTCGCGGTCGCGGCCACTTGAATTCAGTCAACCGAGCCGCAGCCGGAATCAGGGGAGGCCCGGTCATGGCTTCCCTGCAGTCCGTTGCTGCGCTCCAGGCGGGATCATAGACTCGCATGCTGGTGAGCCTATCACAACCTGATTCAGTGCGAAATGCAGCTTAAACCTTCCAACGCAGGCAGGTGCCTGCTCCCGTCATGGTGACGATGGTATCGTCCTCCAGGACCACGCTGGAAGCGTAGCCGGTCCCATAGCCCTTGATGGACGACCCCAGCACCGAACCGCCCGCCCGAGTGAGGCGATAGACTTCCGCGCTCCAGGTGCGGCCCTCGTCGTGGCTGATCCGCGCCAGAACCTGGGCCTCATGGCGCGGGTAGCGGTGATCGGTGGTCAGGATGAGCGTTCCGTCGGACAACTGGCACAGTTCCCCGTGAGCCTGCCCCAGCGCCAGGTCGGTTGGCCCGTTCGGCGTCCGGCTCACCGGGCGGAAACGGGTCCAGGTGTGGCCGGCGTCCTCCGAGTCGGCCAGGTAGACCCGCTTGGATGGTTGAAATCCATCCTCACGCAGGGAAGGACGCGCGCTGAGCTGCTCCTCCATCATCTCGGCCGACCAGAAGGAAGGCTGGTAACGGATTGCGGCGATCAACCGTCCGGAGCGCAACCGCAAGAGAGTCGTCTCGAAAGACCAGTCCGGCAATGGGGTTCGCTCGCCCCAGCTTCGGCCGCCGTCGGTGGATCGAAGAACGTAGCTGGCAGTAAAGGGAGTCTCCGTCCAAGGCTGCAAAGACCTTTCAGCCGCCTGCCTGATCTCTTTCGCACGGGTCGAATTCGCGCCCAGGCGCTGGGGCCAGAGCACGGTTCCGTCCGCCAGTTCGGTCATTCGGTTCGAGGCGTTTCCAATGGAAGGGAAGGGCGCCTTGTCGACCCTGAACGGTCCTTGCCAACTCCCGCCCCCGTCCTGGCTTCGAATCACATAGCACTCCGCTTCGAGTCCCGCGGCCCCGCAGCCATCTTCTGCCTGGCGGAACGCCCAGAGGAGGGAGCCGTCTTTCAGGATCCCGAATGCGTCGCTTCGCAGCGCCCACCGGTTGTCGAAAAAGAGCCAGCGCGAGGAGTCCCTCGCCAGGGTCTGGTCGAAGAACTGCCACCAATCCAGGCGTCTTTGCCGCCAGGTCCGTCCCTCGTCGCTGGAGGCCAGCAGGATACTTTCGAGCCCCGGACCCTCCGTAGAGAAACCGGCGTAGAGGACGCCGTCCCGGGTCCTGCCCATGGGAGCCCCCCGGCCCCAGGGGACCACCACGAATTGAGCCGGAACGGTTCGAACTCTCTTCCCGTCGACAGTGACCGCTATCCGGGTCTTTTGGGGCGCCGGGTCCGATGGAGATTCCTCTGCCCGCAACGGTTTCCAGCCGCCGGACAATGTCGTGGCCGCCAGCCAGCCTCCACAGCCGGTAGCCAGGAAGCCCCGACGATCGGTCATGAGTGCCGATGGTCCTGGAGATTCCCGGATGGAGTGGTTAATTGGATCGTTGTTTTTCATGGCATCCTCCTGCCGGCAGGCTCAGGATGGTCTATGCGGGCAAGCCTATCACTCATCAAACGGGATTTGTGCCGATAGTTTAAACCCTGAGCTGCCGAAAATCTGGTATTTTCAAAGTCTTCCAAAACTCGGAGGTCGCAGGTTCGAGAGACTGCCGTTGCCTCGGTCCAAAAGGAGAATCTTATTGATGAACACCTCTATTCTGCTTCATGAGATCACTCGCGAGAAAGCACGGGAACTGGCGCCCCAAACGCTTCTGGTGCTTCCGGTCGGCGCCGTCGAGCAACACGGCCCGCACCTGCCGGTCGGCACCGACTTCCTCACCGTCGAACACGTGGCTCGGGGAGCGGCGGAACAGGCCAGGGAACAAATTTCCGTCCTGGTCGCCCCCACCTTGCCCTTTGGTTCCTCCCATCACCACCTGTCCTTTGGAGGTACCTTGTCTCTCAGCACGGAAACCTATTACCGCGCTCTTTTCGACCTGGGGGAATCCATGGTGATCTCCGGATTTCGCAGCCTGGTGCTGATCAACGGTCATGGGGGCAACCACGAGTTGATCCAGCTCGTCGCCCGCGATCTGGCCATCAAGCACAATGTCAAATTTGCCGCCATGTCCTATTGGACGGTGGCCTGGGATGCCCTGGTGGAAGAGGGGGCTCACCTGAACGGTAATCTCCCCGGGCATGCCGGCTTCTATGAGACGTCCCAGGTAATGGCCCTGCGTCCCGACCTGGTGGTGGAGCCGCTGCCCCATCGCGAGGGAGACCAGGGCTCCGACCCGCGCAGTTTCTACGGTCCCTATCGGTCGGAAAAACACCGGTTTCTGGAAGACCTTGACGGCTATACCGACAGCCCCGACCGGGCCGATGCGGAGCGGGGAAAGGCCTACCTGGCAGCGGTGATCCGCTCCCTGGGCCAGGCCTTCGTCGAGTTCCACAAATCCGGATGACTTGCGGATAGGGGAGATTTCATCAGATCGTCTGTAGGAGGGATTTCATGGGGGACCGTCTCAAGGACAAGGTGGCCATCGTCACCGGAGCCGGCTCGATCGGGCCCGGTTGGGGCAACGGCAAGGCTGTCGCCGTGCTCTTTGCCCGGGAGGGCGCCAAGGTGCTGGCCGCGGATATCAATCCCGATGCAGCCGAGGAGACCCGCCGCATCATTTTGGAAGAGGGAGGCGAGTGCGCCGTCCAGCAGACGGACGTTTCCCGGGCGGAACAGGTCAAGGCCATGGTGGACCAATGCCTGGAGGTCTACGGCAGGATCGACATCCTCCACAACAACGTGGGGATCCTGCAGGTGGGCGGGCCGGAAGACACTTCCGAGGAGCAGTGGGACCACCTGTTCGCAGTCAACGTCAAGGGCATGTTCCTGAGCTGCAAATACGTCCTTCCGGTCATGGAACGCCAGGGCAAGGGCGCCATCGTCAACATCTCCTCGTTGGCCGCGATTCGCTACACGGGCTATCCGGCGATTTCCTATCACGCCTCCAAGGGGGCCGTCAATCAGCTCACTCAGAGCGTCGCTCTCCAGTATGCTCCCAAGAACATCCGGGCCAATTGCATTCTGCCGGGTTTCATCAACACTCCCCTGATCGTGGAGCCGCTGAAAAACACCTATGGGCCGGGAGGGGTGGAGGAGATGGTCCGGAAACGGGACGCCATGGTTCCCATGGGCCAGATGGGAGAAGCCTGGGATGTGGCCTATGCGGCGCTGTTCCTGGCCTCGGACGAGGCCAAGTACATCACCGGGATCGAGTTGGTGGTGGACGGCGGGATCACCTGCAAGGTGGGTTGATCCTGGGGAGAGGGGTTGGCAAACTATGGACGGACAGTGGGTTCCAAGAGGATGCACCTGATTCGCCGCTACGCGGCTGCGGGATTGCCAAATCCACACGACCCCGGGCTCCCGCCCCCGTCAGCTAGAAGAGGCTGCCGTTGCTGCCAAACGGGACTTCTCTTGGATTTCTCTTAGCTTTCCCAGCAGGCGACCCTGAGCCGCAGCTACGCTGCTCTATAATGATGGCTTGTAGGCAGCGTTTTCTTGGCCTACCCACGTCAACCGCAGCTTCGTAGCTCTCCTTTAGCCCGAACTTCTCACCAGAGTTCGCAAAAGAGCGGTGAAAGGGGCCATCGAGGCATTTGAGGTCGAGTT
>JAPPFQ010000243.1 GCA_028875135.1 Acidobacteriota bacterium | reverse complement strand
CCCTGGATGTAGTGAATGAGCTTGGCCGGGTCCAATTCGTCCCGATTGCGCAGGTGAGCTCCCTGGTGAACGGACGGAAGGAAGCCCGAGGTCCATAACTGGGCTCCCATCACGGGCAGACCGGGACAGAGCACGATGAATCCGGGCAGATTGTGGTTGTCGCTGCCCAAGCCATAGGTGATCCAGGATCCCATGGAGGGATGGCCGGCGGTCAGGTGACCGCTGTTCATCTGCAGCAGGCTGATGCCGTGACCCGAGCTGTCGCCGTGCATGGAGCGAATGACGCAGCAGTCGTCGATCAGGCGGGCCAGCTTGGGAAAGATCTCGCTGACTTCCAGTCCGCTCTGTCCGTGCGGCTGGAATCGAAAGGGCGACTTCATCAGGATGCCCTTGGCGTTTTTCAACTTCATGCTTTCGGGAACGGTCTGCCCGTCGTACTTGGCAAGCATGGGCTTGGGGTCGAAGGTGTCCACGTGGGAGGGCCCGCCGTTGAGGCACAGGTAGACCATCCGCTTGGCCCTGGCGGGAAAGTGGAGTCCCCCAGCGCCCGCGGCCTCCCGGACAAGACCCGTCCGGGCCATCAGATGGGCCAGCGAAAGCAGGCCGAAACCGCTTCCCAGATTCTTCAGTGCCTGGCGACGATTCATGGCAAACTCTCCTGCCGGCAAAGGCCGGCGTCCCTACTTCACGTATAGAAACTCGTTGGAGCTCAGCAGCACCCGGGCGTATTGGGGCCAACTTTTCTCGTTTTTACGCAGAAACCGGCCTCCGAGCCGCAACTCCTCGGCAGTGGGGTTGCGGCCGAAGAGAATGCCATAGATCCGGCGGATCCTGGCCGGATCCCCGCCCCCGCTGTCCAGCCGCGCGACCAGCGCCTCCGACAGCCGGGTCAGAAAGGCGCTGTTCAGGAAGAACAGCCGCTGCAGCGGCGTGGAGGTCTCGAAGCGGGTTTCGCTGATGGCGGTCGGATTGGGGAAGTCGAACAGGGTCATGGTCTTGTCGGGACGCCGCCGGCTGACGAAACCGTAGAGGGTGCGCCGATTGGAATCGGTCAGGATCCACTCGGCCGGCTGGCTGTACTTGTCGGGCTCCCCGTCGGGCCCCTTGCGCCAGGCCAGGTTCTCCGTCAACCAGAGCGGGGGCCCTCCCAGGGCCGGGTCCAGTTTCCCCGAGACGAACAGCAGGCTGTCGCGCAGCGCCTCGGCATCCAGCCGCCGCCGATTGGCGCGCCAGTAGAGGCGGTTGTCGGGGTCCAGGCCGGCATTGCGGTCGGATTGGGTGCTGGAGAGGCCGTAGGCGGCCGAAAGCATGATCTCGCGATGGAGAGACTTCAGCGACCAGCCGCCGGAGATGAGCCGGGAAGCCAGGTAGTCCAGCAGCAGAGGATGGGTGGGACGCTCGCCCAACTGGCCGAAGTTGCTGGCGGTGCCCACGATGCCCCGTCCGAAGTGGTGGAGCCAGATGCGATTGACCATCACCCGGGCCGTCAGGGGATTGCGGGGATCGGCGATGGCTTCGGCCAGTTCCAGGCGGCCGCTTCCCTTTTGGAAGGGCGGGGGTTCTCCCTCCGACAGGATCTGCAGGAAACGCCGCGGGGCCGTTTCTCCCAGATTCTCCTTGCTGCCGCCGATGTGGACTTTCAGGTCAGCCGGCTTTTCCGAGTCCCGGATGGCGTGAAGGAACGCGTACTTGGCAGGCAGACTCTCCTTCAGGGTCCGGATCTCCTCCAGCACTCCATCCACGTATTCCCGGCGCTCGCCCGTCAGGAAGGGAACCACCTTCATTTCCATTCCGGGATACTGGTTCACTTCGCCGTAGTAGTAGATGCCCAGCGGTGGGCGATAGGGCAGGTCGGGTCTGGGGGTGTTGAAGTAGAAGGCGTTCCAGAAGCCGGCCTTGTCGGCTTCCATCACCTCGCGCGGCTTCCCCTTGGGAGCGCTCCGGTTCCTGCGGTCCAGCACCTTTTGTTCCCGGGACACCGAGATCACCCGGGCCTGAAACTCGTCCGCCCATTTCCGGAAGTCTTCCTCGGGAGCCTGGAGCCGCTGGGGCCAGTCGTTCAGATAGGGATGCTCCTTGGGCCAGGTGTTCAGGTGGTTGATCCAGCGTTGCAGGGTTTCGGCATCGAGCCCGGCCTGACGGGCGGCGTCGGCCACCGGCAACCCGGATTCTCCCAGCACCTGGCGGGCGGCTCCCAGGAACCTGGAGGTCTGGCCGGCCAGGATGTCGCCCAGTTGCAGGGTCTCCCGATTCAGGAACTCCTTGAGGTCGGTTTCCAGGTCGGCGATGCGCTTGGCCTGCTCCTGGTACTCGGATACCACCGCTTCGGGGGCCAGGGGGAATTCATGGGATACGGTGCTCTGAAAGACGCCCTGCAGGGAGTAGAAATCACGGGTGGGAATGGGGTCGTACTTGTGGTCGTGGCACTTGGCGCAGGCCACCGTCAGCCCCAGAAAGGTCCGGGTGGTGACGTCCACCCGATCGTCCGGTAACCGGGGGCTCAGACCGTAAAGGCCGAGACCGCCCGCGAATCGTCCCGGATCCTCCGGATGAAGCAGGTCCCCGGCGATCTGGGCCTTGGCGAACAGATCGTAGGGAAGATCCCGGTTGAGAGCTTGCACCACCCAGTCACGGTAGCGGTAGGCGTTGGGATAGGGATCGTCCCGGGTGTCGTTGAGCCGGTCGTCGGCATAGCGGGCCAGGTCCAGCCAGTAGCGCCCCCAGCGCTCGCCGTAGTGGGGAGAGGCCAGCAGGCGGTCGACCACCCTGGCGAAGGCCAGAGGCGAGCGGTCTCGAACGAAGGCCTCCACCTCCTCGGGGGTGGGGGGCAGGCCGATCAGGTCCAGGCTGGCCCGCCGAATGAGCACCCGCCGCCCGGCCGTCTTCACCGGCCGCATTCCCTTGGACTCCAGCCTGGCCAGGATGAACCGATCGATGGCCGAGCGCGGCCATTGACTGTCTACGGTCGCGGGCGTCACCGGCCTGCCGATGGGCCGGAAGCTCCAGAAGGACCGCTGCTCGGGAGTGATGCGGTAGGGATGGCCGTTTTCACTCTTTGCCTTGGCCGCCTGGTCTCGCGCCTCCGGCCAGAAAGCGCCCCTGCGGATCCAGGTCTCCAGGTCGCGGACCTGGTCGGGATTCAGAGGATTTCCGGGCGGCATCTTGAGACGGGGGTGGGTGCGCCGAACCGCCTGGATCAGCAAGCTGGCTTCCGGGTCCCCGGGAAGGATGGCGGGACCCAATTGGCCGCCCTTCAGGATCGACTCGCGGGAATCCAGCCGGAGCCCGCTTTGAGGCGAATCGGTGTGGCAGGTGAAGCAGTTTTGGGCCAGCAGCGGGCGGATGCGCTCCTCGAAGAAATCGGAGGGATTCTCCGATGCAGGCAGACCCTGCGCCCAAAGCAACAGGGCCGCGGCCGCTGCTGCTGCCCGGTAAGGTTTCACGATGCCTGAAGTGTCTCACCAGTTCCCGGTCAGGTCAAGGGGGGGGGTGGCAAAGGATGGGGGATATCGGCGGGCCTCAGTCTTTGGCGGACCGCTCCCGGGCGGAGGCGAACAGCTCGAACAGGCCGTCCTGGGCGGCTTCCCGGCGCACCTCGCGAGTCTCGATGTAGAAGCGGAGCGCTTCCCGGAAGAGCTCGGACATGTTGCGGTACTCCTCCTTGGCGACCTTTTCCGCTTCCTTCAGCAGGGGCGGCGGCAGGGAAATGGTGACCAGTTTTCTCGAACGCATGGGCGCCTCCTGGGTGTCATACATTGTAGCACCAATGTGGTCTACGCCGGCTTGGCGTTTCCCCGTCGGCGCAGCCATTCCACCACCACCATCAGCAGCAGGGCGAAGGCGATGAGCACGGTGGCCACGGCCAGGATGGCCGGGCTGATCTGCTCGCGGATGCCCGCCCACATCTGGCGTGGAATGGTGCGCTGGTCCAGCCCGCCGATGAAGAGCACGGTGACCACTTCGTCGAAGGAGGTGGCGAAGGCGAACAGGGCTCCGGAAATCACCCCGGGCGCGATCAATGGGAGCTGGACCCGCCGGAAGGTTCTCACCGGCCCGGCACCCAGGCTGGCGGCGGCACGGGTCAGGTTGGGATCGAAGCCGCTGAGGGTGGCGGTGACGGTGATCACCACGAAGGGAGTGCCCAGGGCGGTGTGGGCCAGGATCAGTCCAGGGTAGGTCTGCGCCAGTCCCAGGTCGGAATAGAAGAAGAACATGCCGGCCGCCGAGATGATGACCGGCGTGACCATGGGCGAGATCAACAGGCTCATGGCCAGGGAGCGCCCGGGCATGGCGGGATTGGACAGCCCCAGGGCCGCCAGCGTGCCCAGCGCCGTGGCCAGCGCCGTGGCCGCGAAGCCGATGACGAGGCTGTTGGCCAGCGCCCGCAGCCACTGAGGATCTTCTGCCACGGTGCGGTACCAGCGCAGCGAATAGGCCTGCGGGTCCAGGCTCAGCATCCCCTCGGTGAAGGTGAAATAGGGCTCGACGTTGAAGCTGAGCGGCACGATCACCAGGATGGGCGCCGTCAGGAAAAGAAACACCGCCGAGCAGTAGGCCAGGTAGCCGAGTCGTCCCACCCGTCCCCAGGAATTGCCGGACATCTTCGCCTCACCCCAATCGCATGCGGTCGACTCCGACCAGCCGGTTGAAGACAAGATAGAGAAGGAACACGCCCCCCAGCAGGACGCCGCCCAGCGCGGCAGCCAGCCCCCAGTTGAGAGACTGCTGCATGTGGTAGGCGACCATGTTGGAGATGAGCTGGCCGCTCTGGCCGCCCACCAGCGCGGGAGTGATGTAGTAGCCGATGGCCAGGATGAACACCAGCAGCGAGCCGGCCGCCACCCCCGGCAGTGTCTGCGGCCAATACACCCGCCGGAAGGCCTGCAGGAAGCTGGCACCCAGCGAGGCGGCCGCGCTCATGTAGAGCGGCGGGATGGTGCGCATGACCGAGAAGAGGGGCAGCACCATGAAGGGCAGCAGCACGTGGGTCATCGCCACCACCGTGCCGGTCATGTTGTAGATCATGGAGATCCTCTGGTCATCGGCGATCAGCCCCACGGCCGCCAGCAGATCGTTGATCACGCCCTGGGTCTGCAGCAGCACGATCCAGGAGGTCGTGCGCACCAGCAGCGAGGTCCAGAAGGGAACCAGCACCAGCAACAGCAGCAGGTTGGCCCGGTGGGGCGGCGCATTGGCGATGAGATAGGCGATGGGATATCCCAGCAGCAGGCAAAGCAGGGTGATGCCCAGACTCACCGCCAGCGTGCGCCTCAGCAGCGGCAGGTAGATGCGCAGGTCGGGCGGCTGCCGGATGATGCCGCCGCCTGGAGCCTGGTCCAGGTCCAGGGCGTGGAGGTAGTGGCGCAGGGTGAAGCGCTCGCCGGCGCGGCGGATGGCATGCCAGGTGCGGGTTTGGCCCCATTTGGGATCGAGGGCGATCATGGCCTCGCGCCAGGAGTCGGGGGGGTGGGCGCCGCGCAGCCGGCGCACGCTCTTCATGAGGACGCTGCGCAGCCCGGCCTGCACGCGGTTGACGCGAGTGGCAATCCGCCCCAGGCTCTTCTCCCGGCGCGCTTTCAGCAGCTCGCGGGCCATGGTCTCGAAGACCGCCTCGGGAGGGGTGCGCTCGCCGTCCCAGCTTCGCAGCAGGCCAAGGGTCTCGGGAAGAGCATCGGCCACCATGGGATCGTGGACGCTGCGCCCCAACATCACCAGCAGCGGAGCCACGAAGGTCACCGCGATGAAGGCCGCCAGGGGCAGCACCAACACGGCCGGCCGCAAGCGTGGACTTCTCAGCGCAGCAGCCAGGCGATGAAACGCAGGTTCATCTCGTCGATGTGGTCGCTCCACCATTCCCAATCGTATTGCAGGCCGCGGGCTGCGTTTTCAGGAGTGGTGGGCATGTGCGGCTTCATGTCCACCCCCGTCTCCAGGTGGGTTGAAATCAGCGCCGTTCCCGATTGCCGGGCGGGGCTGTAGGAGATGTAGCGGCCCACCGCCACCAGGGACCGGACGGTGGTGGAGAAGGAGAAAAACTTCCGCGCCGCTTCCAGGTTGGGGCTTCCGGCCACGATCACCAGTTGACCCGTGTCCAGCAGTTGTCCGTCCCAGACGATGACGAAGGGCTGGTTTTCCAGTACCTGGGCGTTGAAGATGCGTCCGTTGTAGGCCGTGCTCATGGTCACTTCGCCGTCGGCCAGCATCTGAGGCGGCTGGGCGCCGGCCTCCCACCACACGATGTGGTCCTTGATGGTGTCGAGCTTGCGGAACGCCCGGTCCAGCCCCTCCTGGGTTCTGAGGGCGGCGTACACCTGGTCCAGGGGCACCCCGTCGGCCATCAGGGCGAACTCCATGTTGACCTGCGGGGTCCGCCGCATCCCGCGGCGCCCCGGAAATTTCTCCAGGTCGAAGAAATCGGCGATGGTCGACGGCCTGTTCCCCGGAAATCTCTCCAGGTTGTAGGCGTAGATGGTGGAATAGAAGAGCGTGCCCACCCCGCACTCGGTGAGGGAGCCGGGGTAGAAGTCCTCCTCGGCGGGCTTGCCGTCCGCACCCGGCGCCAGGGCCCCGAGGTCGAGGGGTTCCAGCAGTCCTTCGTCGCAACCCCGAACCGCATCGGCCATTTCCATGTCGACCACGTCCCAGTGAACGTTTCCGGTTTCGACCTGGGCCCGAATCTGGGCCAGTCCGCCGTTGTAGTCCTCCAGCCGTATCTCGATGCCGGTTTCGGCAGTGAAGGGCTCGTGAAAGGCCTTCTCGCAGGCCCGGGCGTAGGAACCGCCCCAGGACACCACGGTCACGGACTCGGCGAGCGCGAAAGGGGTGAGCCCGGTCAGGGCGGTCGCTAGCAGGAGAAATGCGGCGGGGATTGACCGGTGCAGGGTCATTTTGAGCCTGTCTCCGGGCCGTCCGGCTCCAGCACCCGGCCGTCGGTCAGGGTCCAGCCGACGCGGACCCGGTCCCCCTCCAGCACGGCTCCGTGCCCCACGATGTTGGGAATCTTGGCGATGAAGTCCGGGGTGTCGCAGACGGTCATGCGCAGCCTGAGGTGATCCCCCAGGAAGGTGATGTCGTCGATCCCGGCATCGAACTCGTTGCCGTAGAGGCCCGGCTCGGGGGCGACGGCTACCCGTTCCGGGCGGATGGCGACCGAAACCGGGTCGCCGACCTCGCAGGGGACGACGCGGAAGGCCGTGACGATCTGCCCGCCGACCTCCACCCGGCAGAAATCGCCCTCGACCCCGACGACCTTTCCACGCAGCAGGTTGTTGTCTCCGATGAAGCGGGCCACGAACTCCCGCTGGGGCTCTTCGTAGAGCGCTTCGGGCGGAGCCACCTGCTCGATGCGGCCCCGCTGAAAGACGGCCACCCGGTCCGACATGGCCATGGCCTCCTGCTGGTCGTGGGTGACGTAGACGACGGTCACTCCCAGCCTGCGCTGAATGCGCCGCACCTCGTATTGCATCTCCTCGCGCAGGCGGCGGTCCAGAGCTCCCAGGGGTTCGTCCATCAGCACCAGGGCCGGCTCGAACACCAGCGCGCGGGCGATGGCCACGCGCTGCTGCTGACCCCCGGAAAGCTCTCCCGGACGCCGGCCTTCCAGTCCTTCCAGGCGAACCAGTTCCAGCGCGCCGCGGACCCGTTCCCGGATCTGGCGCGGTTCCATGCCCCGCACTTCCAGGGGAAAGGAGAGGTTTTCTCCGACGGTCATGTGGGGAAACAGCGCGTAGTTCTGGAAGACCACGCCGATGTCGCGCTTGCGGGGGGGGAGATCGTCTACGGCGCGCCCGCCGATGCGGATGGTACCCGAGGTGGGAGTCTGAAAACCCGCCAGCATCATCAGGCAGGTGGTCTTGCCGGAGCCGGAGGGACCCAGCAACGTCAGGAACTCGCCCTCGTAAACCGCCAGGTCCAGGTCCCGAACCACGACAGTTCGACCGTCATAGCTCTTGCTGACACCTTCAAACTCGACGTGAACCTTTTGGGGCGAGTCCATCGGAGGGCTCGTTTTGCTTTCTGACATTCGACTTGCCTGTCTTCGGCAGATGCCCTGATCGACATCGGGCCCCCGCCAACAGGGGCGAGTATAGCAGCAGCGTCAATTTGAGAACTTGCCCCCGGAGATTATCCTTATTCGGAAACGCAGTCCCCACTGCGCGCGGCTATTTTCAGTACAACGACGGACGCGGGCCAACCGCCTCCGTTGCATCGTCACCAGCTGGAGCAACGATTCATGTTCGACAGCAGCCATATGGTTGAGCTGACCGCCCTGATCGTCTATCTGGCGGTTCTGCTGTGGATCGGGGTAGGCAGCGCCCGCCGCATCCGCACCTCGACCGACTACACCCTGGCGGGAAGAAACGTCCCCTGGGTGGTGCTGCTGGCCACTACCGCGGCCACCTTGATCGGGGGCGGAGCCTCGGTGGGAAGCGTCTCCCGCGTCTATGAAATCGGCGTGGCGGCGGCGCTGGTCACCTGCGCCTGGCACCTGCAACTGATCTTTACCGGCCTGTGGGCGGCCCCCCGACTCCGGGCGCTCGACCTGGTCACGGTAGCGGACTTCTTCGAGCTGAAATTCGGCCGGGTGGCCCGGGCCATGGCCACGGCACACTGCCTGCTCTTCCTGGTGGGGGCTCTTGTGGCCCAGATGGCGGCCATGGCCACCATCACCGCCTCCATCGCCGGAATGCCCTATGGCACCGCCCTGCTGATCGGGGCCGCGGTGACCATTTTCTATTCCACGGTGGGCGGAATGCGGGCGGTGGTGGCCACCGACGTCCTGCAGTTCGTGGTTCTGGTGGGCGGCATAGCCGCTGCCTCGGGCATGCTGCTTTTCCAGCAGGGAGGTTTTCTTCCGCTGGCTGAGCAACTCGGGCAGGCCCACTTCCAGATCACGGGCCACTGGTCGGTGACCGGGGCCGTCAGCCTGTTTGTGGCCTTTCTGCTGGGAGAGATGTTCATCCCTACCTACACGGTCCGCTGCTTCATTGCCCGCGACGCTCGCCAGGCCAGGCTGGGAGTCGCTGGAAGCGGCCTCTTCCTGCTGCTGTTTCTGCCCATCGCCACCTGCGTGCTGGGACTCTCGGCGGCTGCCCACCCCGAGGTGCAGTTGGCGGCGGCGGAAGGGGTTCAGCAGGTCTTTCCCGCCCTGGTGCGAACCACCTTCCACCCGGCCTTTGCCGGCGTCATGATCGCAGCCATGGCGGCTGCCGCCATGTCCTCGGCCGACAGCGTGCTCTCCTGCAA
>JAPPFQ010000557.1 GCA_028875135.1 Acidobacteriota bacterium | reverse complement strand
CAACATAAGTCAAGAGGCGCAATAAGTCAACTTAATTATTGAACGCAACACTAGGTTGGGCTGCATCCGCCTGGAAAATTGAGAGGGCCCGGGGGGGGGTTGGCCGCTTCGGCCCCTGCAGAATGGGGGCCTTCCAGAATCCGGTTGACCCGGGCGGCGGAAGGAAGCAATCTTTGGAGCACCATCCCAACCATAGGAGAAGGGACCGGAGACCTACCAAAGTGTGTAGCGGATGCGCACGCCGATCCGCCGCGGGGTGAGGACGTTGGAAAAATAGCGCCGTGACCTGAAGCCCTCCTCGGTTCGGCCGATGAGGCCGGGGGTCTGGCGCACGCCGGTGACGGCGTACTCGTCGAGCAGGTTGTCGGCATAGAAAGTGAGGGTCCAGTCGTTCCTCGAGAGCGACGCCGAAAGGTTGTGGAGATCGTAGGCCGGCAGCCTCTCGCCGCCGGCGCGCAAGCCGATCCGGGTGAGCACGTCACCCACGTAGGTGTAGCCGTACAGCAACTGGAGCACTGTCTTGTCGCCGAGCAGCCTGGTGTGGGTGGCCAGCAGACTGCCCTGATGCCGCGGCGCCCCCGACAGGCGGTCTCCCTTGAAGGCGTCGGCGCCACCGTCCAGCAAGCCGGGCGAGTCCTTGCTCAACTCGGCATGGGTGTAGGACCACGATCCGCGCAGGCGCAAGCCGTTCGTGACGCCGGCCGCCCCCGCGAACTCGACGCCGCGGCTCACGGCTCCGCCGCCGTTCAGCGTGATCGGCTGGGAGCTGAAGGGTGTGAGCCCCGCCACCTGAATATCCTTCCAATCCACGTGGAAGAGTGTGCCGCCGGCGCTGAACCGTCCGTCGCGCCAGGAGCGGCGCATTCCGGCCTCGTAGTTGGTGGTGGTATCGGGCCGGATCAGTGCCTGTTCCTCATAGATGCAGCCCGACTGCGGGGGGTCGTTGTCGGGATCCGCGTCGGTGAGAAGGGCAATCTCTTCGTCGGTGCACACCCGGAAGTTGTTGCCGCCGCCGATGCGGTACCCTTCCGAGCGGGTGAAGTAGGCGTACGTCTGGTCGTCGAAGCGGTAGCTGAGGCTCGCCTTGAACAGCATGCCACGGTCGTTGGACTCGTAGTCGGTGAAGGGCGAGTTGTAGATGGGGGTGTAGGGAAACTCGGTGAGACTGCCGGTCTCGATGCGGTAACCGAACCAGCGCCCGCCGGCCGTCACGCGCCACCGTTTGCCCAGGTCCCGGGATATTTCCCCGAAAAGTGCCCTTTCTCCCACGGTGCTGTTCCCGAGCGAGTAGTACTCGACCGCCTCGGATGCTGGATTTCCGCCCAGGATCGGCGTTACCCCCGAGAATTCCGTCAGTCCGGGCGTTAGCTCGAAGCTTGTGCCGCTGCTGTCGTAGTTATTGAAGAATACGCCGCCGACCCAGCCCCACGGCCCTTCGCCGGTCGAAACCAGGCGGGTCTCCCAGTTGAAGCGCTCCTCCCGGTCGTCCTCGCGCGTATAGGCGGCGAAGGAGCGAAACTCCGACGTCAGGTCGGTGACCGAGATCCCCGGGTCAATCGCCCGGGCTTCGGTCAGCGCCGGGAACTCGCCCGGCAACAGCCCCGCGATGCCGAACGCCTGGATGAGCAGGTCGGTCTGGTCACGCTGCCCCTGTTCGGCGAAGCGCGAATAGCCGACGGCGGTGGTCAGTTCCGCGCCACCCGCAGCCCAGGTCAGCTCCAGGCTCCACAATTGGTTCCTGCGGTCGTTCGGTTCGAGAAAACGGTGCGCGGAAACATACCGGCCGGTATCGAACGACCGCGCGTGATTGACCTGGCGCGCCCCGACCTGCTGATCCTGTAGATGGTAGGCCATCAGCGCCGACAGGTTCGGGGTCGCCTCCCACAGCAGGGAGAGCCGGGCCGAGATCGTCTCCTCCGTGTTGGCGTCGGCTTCACGTCGCAGGTTCTCGGCCACTGCCTCGGGATCGTTCAGGTCCGGCTCGGGTTCTGAGACGCCCGGCGTGCGCAGCAGGTAGTCGTAGTCGATGAAGCCCGGGTCGGAAAAGCGGTCGATGGAGCCGCGCAGCGCCAGCTTGCGGGAAACCAGCGGCAGGTTGAAGGTGAGGCCGGCATCCGAGCCCGGAGCGCCGCCGTGAGCCAGCGCGAACAGATCGCCGCGCACCTCGAGGGTTTGCCGCTCGGTGTCCGGCCGGCGCGGCAGGTAGCGCACGGCCCCCGCCAGGGTGCCGGCGCCGTAAAGCGTTCCCTGGGGACCCAGCAACACCTCCACCCGCTCGATGTCGCTGAGCCGGAGATCGATCGCCAGGGGAATGTCCCCAAGATAGGTGGCGACGCCGTTGTTGTAGTTGTTGCCGGTGAACTCCGACCCGTTCAACGAGTCCGTGTTCAGACCGCGGGCGATGACGACGTTGCTACCCCGCGCCCCTTGGTCCACAACCGTCAGGCCGGGCGTCCAGCGCGCCAGTTCCGTAAGGTTCCCAATGGCCCGCCGCTCGAGATCGTCGCCGGTTACGGCCGAAACGCTCATCGGCACCTGCTGCGGGGGCTCCTCGAAGCGGGTGGCCGTGACCACCACCGCTTCCTCGAATGGAGCCAGGCGCAGGGTCATGGCCGGCAGTTCCACCGGATCGGTCCCGACGGCGATGCCCTCCACCCTCTCCGTGCCGAAGCCGATCCGGGAGACTGTCACCGTATAGGTGCCGGGAAGGAGGCCCGTGAATCCGAACCGGCCACTCGCATCAGCCTGCACCTCGCGCGCTGTGTCCAGACCGCCGCTCAGAGTGACCTTGACGCCGGGCAACACCGCGCCGGTCTCATCGACGACCATGCCCGCAATCCGACCCGATTGGACGGCGGATTCACCGATAGCGCAGACAAGCAGTCCGAGCGTCATTGCAAATGCGATTGCCGCGCCCGTCGTTCCCGTTTTCATAGCCATGTGAAGTTTGAGGCAACTCCGTCTTTCAGCCGCTCCGTAGCAACCTGAGGTGCTTTCCGATGACTCTGAGAGTATGTACCAAGTCCCGTCCAGGAGGTTGCAGCCATGAAACCTTTTACAAATTTCGCCATTCCTTTCGGCTTCACCGTTTTCCTCCTTTGCCGAGCCGCTTCTGCCGAAATCCTCTATGACCGCGACGGTATCCAACTCCAGGGTACCACCCAAATCGTTTCCCGATATGCAGCCACCTGCCATGTCCTCGAGGAAAAGCACTCCCCCTTGGAGTTTCGAAAAATCAAGGACAACCACGGCCAATCCCTCCACGTCTGGCAGCTCGATTTCTCGGCTCACAACAACACCGGCCACCGCCTGTCCTCCCTCAAAGCCGAGTTTGATATAGCGTCCCCATGGCCTCCCTGCACTGAATGGAGCGGCGAAGGGCCAGGCGGTGGCCCCTCGGGAAATTTTGTCGATGCGGAGGGCCGTCCCACGCCCATCGAGTGGGCCGACACCCAGATAGCGCTCTCAATGCCCAATGGCATGGGGAAGGACCAGGTGGCGCGTGACGTTCTGTTTCTCCTGGTCTTCCACGAAGACCAGCCGGCTTTCAGGAGCTGGTCGGTTGATTTCTCCCTTGACGTGCCAGGGAAAAAGGAGCAACCGGCCCCGGACGCACCGCAATCGGGAGCGGGGCCCAGAGGAGCCGACCCCAGGCGCGGGCTCCAGCTCCCGCCCGAGATCCTGGTCGACAAACACGTGAGCCAAGCCCAACGGCTCTTGCGGGAAGAGGATCCCCATGGGGCTCGCCAGGCCATGGAGAAGGCGCTCTCCCTCCAACAGGAGCACGAACTGGAGCCCCAGCCCGAGGATCACTTCGGTTATGCGGAAGTCTGGTTTGGGTTGGGCGAGCCCGAGCGCGCGATTCAATCCCTGGCCCGCTATTTGCAGTTGCGGGGTCGGGACGCCGATCGATACCAGGAAGCCCTGGATCTGCTGAACCGGGCCGAAGCCGAAAAGGCGCGGGATGAGGCCGCCGCTTACTCTGCAGCCCAATCCGGTCCCCTCAAGATCCGAGCAGGTGAAACCGTGATGTTCGATGGAATGGAGTTCGTAGGGATTCCTCCGGGAGAGTTTCTGATGGGCTCGACCGGCTCCTATGCGGAACCCGATGAAAGGCCGGTGACGCAGGTTTGGATCAGTCGGGGGTTTTTTCTCGGCAAGTACGAGGTGACTCAGGACCAGTGGAAAGCCGTGATGGGCCACAATCCCTCGAGATTCTCGGGATGCGGGAACTGTCCGGTGGAGAAGGTTTCCTGGAACAACGTACAAGCGTTCATCAGAAAGCTCAACGCGCGGGCGGAAGGAGGCCGGTACCGCTTGCCGACCGAGGCGGAGTGGGAATATGCAGCGCGGGCGGGCACGACCACGGACACTTACGCAGGAGTCTTCAGCCTGGGGGGAGATGCCTTCGAAGAACCGGTTGTGCACGAGATTGCCTGGCATTACCGGGACAGTGGAAGACAGACTCAGCCGGTCGGGCAGAAGGTTCCCAATTCGTTCGGCCTCTACGACATGCTGGGGAATGTCTGGGAATGGGTGAGCGACTGGTACAGCCGTTATCCGGGTGGGGCGGTCACGGACCCTGTGGGTCCACGCACAGGCAGGGGAAGGGTGGCCAAGGGCGGCAGTTGGAGCTACCTCAGTACATAATATTTCCGGGCGTCGTATCGCCGCGTGTTCCAGCCCAGACTCCGCGGCGAGGAGCTTGGCTTCCGCCTGGTGAGGACAGAGTAACCCTCAATTATTGGTCACATAAACTCTCAGACCGAGTGGATTCCCCTTGTGGTCCAGCGGCATCAACTCCTCCGGAAACACGACGTAGCAAGGATTTTCAGCCGAAGACCCGCACGGAACCTGCCTTGCATGCACCACCGGTTCCACGGCGCATGCCCCTTGGACCGCCAGGGTGGCGAGAGCTGCCGCAATAACTCCAAAGACCACTCGGTTGTACCAGTCAGCCTGCTTCAAACCCTGTCTTGATGTCATCGTTTCTCCTCACGATTTTCATCCTGAAAACCAAGCAACCCGGTGAAAACTGCAGGTTGGCTAACAGGAGAATAAGGATTGTCGGACAAGCCTGGAAAGGGTATCTGCGTGAATAGGGGAAGCGCCAACGAAAAAAGCCGTCCTGGGACGGCCCTGGAGGGAGAATTGGTTGCGGGGGCGGGATTTGAACCCGCGACCTTTGGGTTATGAGCCCAACGAGCTACCAGACTGCTCCACCCCGCCCCGAAATACTAGTTTCCGGCGGGTTTGGGAGTCAAGGAGTTTGTGGGGGAGGTGGGTTCCCGAGCCGGGCTGCCGGGTCGTCTCCGCCGGCCGCGGCGCCGGGAGAACCGTGGGAGTCGGGTTTGGTGACGATCTTGATTTCGCCTTCCCGGACCATGCCCAACTCTTCACGAGCGATCTTTTCGATGGCGGCGGGGTCGGTTTTCAGGGATTCGATCTCGCCCATCACCTGGCGGTTTCCCGATTCGAGAGCTTCCTTCTCCCGAACCAGAGACTGTATCTCCTCCTCCAGGCGGTTCATCTTCAAGTAGCCCGTAGGGCCGAAAACGGCCTGCACCGCCAAGCCCAGCAAAAGCAGACCCATAATGACCGCGAGAATGGATCTCAGAAAGGAGGGTTTCTTCCCGGGTTTGACCCTGGATAATTTCCTGGAAGCCAAGATTGTCCCCAGTTGCTCCTGACCGGAACCAGCCGGTGGTCCTCCCCCGGTCGGCCGCGTTGCGATGAGGCTCCGTCGCTCGCTATCGTTGGCCGGCAAAGCAGGAAGCTAGTCTAGCCCAAAACGGATATAATGAAAATCCCTTTGACCGGTGTCCCGTTAGCCGGGACGACGCTGCTCCCCGGTCTCGACGGCGTCCCCGGGGCGAGGAGGCAGCCATGACAGACAAAGTGGTGGTGCTGGTCAACTGCGCCAGCCTGGAGGAGGCCGGGAAGGTCGGACGGCAACTGGTGGCCAAGCGTCTGGCGGCCTGCGTGAACCTGGTTCCCGGGGTTCGTTCCTGGTACTGGTGGGAAGACAAGGTGGTCGAGGACAACGAAGTCATGGTCATGATCAAGACCTCTCGCGAGCGGTTGGCCGAGCTCGAAAAAGAGGTGGTCCGCCTCCACTCCCATGCAGTGCCCGAAGTGATCGCTCTCCAGGTGGTGGACGGCTCTCGGAACTACCTGAATTGGATCGAGTCCTCCCTCAGCGGGAAGCCATGACCGCCGTGGTCCACGGCTTCGCCCGGCGAGCCAGGAAGAGGGGCGGCCTTCGGCGAAATCGAAACCAGGGGAAACAACCATGGACAAGCTGAAAGTTGTTGGGCAGTGCGGCGCCGGCTGGATGGCGGCCGTTCTGGTTCTCCTGGGCGTGCTTGCCGGTCGAGCGGGCGGCGTGTCCTCCGGCAACGACCGGGTGGAGGTTTCCCTTCAGTCCGACAGCCGGTGGGAAAGGACCTTCAACCTGCGTCGCGGCGAAGTCCGTGAGATTTCGGTGGCCGTCTCCAGCCCCTCCTCACTGCCGGTCAACGGCCGGGTAGCAGTGAGCTGGCGCCTGGAAAGCCGCGATGGGGCCAAGGGAACCGACGGCTCCAAAGAGACCGTCGGTTCCGGCCGGGACGGAAGAGAGCCCGACGCCTTCGGCATATACACCCCTCCCACCCCCGACTGGAGAAAAGTGCTCCATGCCCTGGACCCGGATGTCTTCCTGATCTACCGGGCACCGGTGTCGGGAAGGTATGTATTGAGCCTGTTTCCGGTTATCGATGAAGACCCGGTCTTTGGCGGACCCCGCTGGCGCGAGACCGGGACCGCGCCCCAGGTCGACGCCTTCCCCCGCCATACGCCATGGTCCCCCGGGACACGGGTTGCCATGTTCGCCCGGATCAGGCCCCTGGATCTCGAGGCGTCGCCCGACCTTCATTTCCACCTCGAGAAGGAACCCAACGATACTCCCGAGCAGGCTCAGCCCATTCCGCTTCCCGACGGCGAGGGTGTGCAGCGGGTTCTGGTAACCGCCGGGGCCGATGACGTCGAGTATTTCGACAACGGCAGGGTCGGCCGTTCCGGCGACGACTGGTTTCGCCTCGAGTTCACCGGAACCGAGCCGCGGCTGCTGACCTGCAACCTGACGCTTCCCGATCACACCCTGGCGGCACGCCTCAGGTTCTACGCGCTGCCGGACCCGACCGGCGAGTCCGGTCCGGCCCCTGCCGAACCCTCCCGGGACGGGGCGGAAACCGCCCCCGGCAG
This sequence comes from Acidobacteriota bacterium, assembly GCA_028875135.1. Lineage (GTDB taxonomy): Bacteria > Acidobacteriota > Terriglobia > Versatilivoradales > Versatilivoraceae > Versatilivorator. The sequence goes on along the minus strand of JAPPFQ010000557.1, from coordinate 2,021 downwards.
GATGGCATTGCTGCCGCTGGCGGAATACACCCGGGGGCGCAATGACAACGAGCGGGTTCACCAGCAGTCCGAGGACCACCGGTCGGAAATCAACCGCCTGTTGCAGCCCGGCGGAGTCTATTTCCTGCGGGCGGAGGCCAACGCGCCGGGCTACGAGATCGAATTGCGGCTGCTCCGGCCGGCGCCCTACCGGGACCCCCGGATGGCGGTGCGCCAGGGCCTCTACGACCACCTGGCCCAGGTGGACGCCTGGCTGACCAACCGCCCCCGCGGCGCCAGCGTGGAGCGCCGCATCCGCGACACCGGCAACCTGCTGGGGACCCACTGCATGAGCTGCCATACCCAGGCCGGGGTCTGGGGCTCGGCGGTCCCCGTGGAATACGGATACCCAATCGAAAACCTTCAGAACTTCCGGCGGCTGGTCAACGTGATGTACGAGTCGCTGCGGCCGACCAATTACCTCAAGGAGGCCGCCAACAACACCAGCCTGGCTCCCCTGGACATCGGCGACGGTCCCGCCGGAACCCGGGTGGCCGGCCACAACGTTTGCACCGCCGAGCGGGTGCTCCCTCCGCGCAAGCTCCATTCGCAGCAACTGGTTCGCGCCGCCAACCATGTGCTGCAGACCGCCGACCCCGGCGGGATCAATGCCGCCGGTCCCGGTTCCAACGTCGGGAAATCGGTCGTTTTCAGCTATGCCGGAGAGATCCTGCGCACCGCCTGGGACCGTACCGGCCATCCCCGCTACTTCGCGGGGGTGGAGGAAAAGGCCCGGAAGCTGTTGGAGGTGGAGCCGAAGTACAGCGACGATCTCTCCCACCGCATCGAGTTTTTCCGCCGCTTCTTTCCCCGGGACTACCTCGAAGCCGGCCGCAAGGTGCATTCCGTTCAACAGGGACTCCCGCCTCGGCCTCCTCGGATCGACCCGCCACCGGCAACCGATGAGTCCGAAGAAGAGCCGCCTCCGGCCGAGTTCCCGGACTATGAGCTCCTGTCGGAGGAGGCCGCCCTGGACCTGTGGCAGCGGATTCAAAGGCAGGTAGCCGAGGACGAGAAGCGGCTGAGAGCCATCCAGAATCCGGACGGGTCCTGGGGCTTCGACCCCGGACAGCCGCTCCCCGAAGGCCCGGGCTGGAAAACCGACGGCAAGTCGGATCCGGCGCCCACGGCCCTGGCCCTGATCGCCCTGGAAGCACTCGGCCATGGCGCCGGTGATCCGGCGGTCGACTCGGGGGTCCAGGCGCTGTTGGGAATGCAGAAGCCCTATGGACTCTGGAACAAAAGCGCCAAGACCGGCTTCGTGACCACGGCCTACGTGCTGCACGCGCTTTCCCGCCTCTTTCCGCTGCCACCGCCGGAGCATCCGCGGCAGCGATTCGAATTCTCGCCCGCAGACTCCCTGAGGACCACCCTGGCCAGGGTCAGAGATCTGTCGCACTCGGAAGACCCCGGGCTGGCGGACCTGATGGTCCGGGCCGCGGCCCACAACAGTCCCCTGGTGCGCTACTGGGGCCTCATGGGATTGGGGGGCATCCACGGCAGACAGGGCGTGGACGCGCTGATCTCAGCCATGGGCGATCCCGTCAAGATGGTTCGGGAGGCGGCCGCCTGGGCCATGGAACAGACGCTGCTGGACGATCGAGGTTTTGAAGAGCTCTTCGAGGCCTACGATTCCGGGAACGACCGTGTGCGGGAAACCGTTCTCAAGGCTCTGGGGATGCGCGCCGATGCCGTTTTGACCCGCCCAGGCTTCGACCAGTCCCGCCTGTCCGGGCTCTTGGCCAGGGCCCTGACGCGGGACCCGCATCCGGGCGTGCGGGCCTGGGCAGCCAAGGCTGCCTGGCAGTGGTGGGTCTGGAATCCTCCTCTGCGCCCGGCCATTCAGCAGGCCTGGCTGAGCAGACTGGCGACTCCCGAAGCCGAGGCCCTGGTGGAACAGTGCCTGCGGTACCAGAGCCATGCCCTCTTCATCGCCAACGGCCACAAGGCCAACAGCAGCAAGATCCACCAGTATCCCGAGC
>JAPPFQ010000659.1 GCA_028875135.1 Acidobacteriota bacterium | reverse complement strand
CCTCTGCGGCATGCTCTGCGATGACCCCGCGATGGCGACGCAGGAAATCCAGGGCCGCCTCCTTCTCTTCGCTCGTGGGATGCCGTGAATAGGCCAGGCGATAAGCCCTATCGACTTGGGCGGCAGGGTCGAGACCCGCCGAGAAAAGCAAGCGGCCCGCAAACCCTTGAGCCCATTCGAGCACCACCTCGCTGTTCAGCAGGGTGAGCGCTTGCAGCGGGCTGGTCGTAACGTCCCGGCGCGGACAACTTTCGTGAGTGTCCGGCAGGTCGAAAGTCTCGAACATCGGATAGCGTGTGTTGCGGCGTATGAAAACGTAGAGGCTGCGGCGATTGCGCTCCGCCGGGCTTTCCGTCGTTTTCCAATTGGCTTTCATGCCCGGGGGAATCGGGGGAAAGACGCTGGGTCCGCCCATTTCCGGATTCAACAACCCGGAAACCGCCAGTGCCGCATCGCGGATGATTTCTCCTTCCAGGCGCTGCCGGGGGAAACGCCACAACAGTCTGTTCTCCGGGTCGATCCCTGCTGCAGCCTCACGATAGAGGGAAGCCTGTTGATAGGTGTTCGAGTTGAGGATGAGCCGGTGCAGGTGCTTGATGCTCCAGTTGTTTCGGATGAACTCCGCGGCCAGCCAGTCCAGTAACCGAGGGTGGCTGGGCAATCCCCCCGAAAGACCCAGATTGCTGGGTGTATCGACGATACCCCGACCGAAGTGGTAGTGCCAGATCCGGTTCACCATGACGCGAGCCGTCAAGGGATTGTCCGGATCAGCGATCCAGTTGGCCAATGCCGTACGCCGGCCCGTGGACTCCATCCCTTCCGGCGCCACGATTTTGGCCGGGCCGGGATCGAAGAGCGTGGGGAAACCGGGTTCCACCTCTTCCCCGGCGGCATCGTAAGCGCCCCCCGAGAGGATGAACGTGCGGGGCGCCTCGCGGCCCGCGTCCGCAATGCCGATGCCGATGGGCAACTCACCCGGGTGCAACTCCGAAAACTTGTCGAGTCTTGACTTGAGTTCCTTCCAGCGCTTCTTCTCTTCATCCTTCAGTTGATTGACCACAGCCTGGGTCGGTGCATGATAGAGATAGGAACCCGGGTCCAAAAAGGCCTGCACCTTGTAGTACATCAACCACTGAAAGGGTGTTCGCTTCTCGGAGGGGCTTAGGATCGCCTCCTGGATTGCCTCCGGATATCTTTCAATCACCTTGTCGAGGATCTCTTTGCGTTTGGGTTCCTCGAGGGCCGCCATTTCCCGGCGGATCGGGGCTGTCTTTTCCTCCCACGCGGCAAGCTGACGGCGATGACGACCGGCAGCCTCCCGGGAGACAAGCACGACATCGTCCTTGGCGCGGACATTGGCGAAAAAAGCCTGAAGCCGGTAGTAGTCCGCCTGCAGGAGCGGATCGAATTTATGGTCGTGACAGCGCGCACACTCATAGGTGAGTCCCAGGAAGACCCCGCCTACCACGGAGGTAATGTCATGGAGTATTTCCTGTCTCCTCTGCACCAGGTTGCGGGCGTTGTGTTCATCGGGATAAAGGCGGTTGAATGCCGTGGCCAAACCGGCATCGGGATCGTTCGACCAAAGTTCGTCACCGGCGATCTGCTCGCGCACGAAGCGGTCATAGGGCTTGTCGCCGTTGAACGATCGAATCAGGTATTCCCGGTAGCGCCACGCATTGGGACGGGTTTGATCGGATTTGAAGCCTTCACTGTCGGCGTAGCGAGCCAGATCGAGCCAGTGACGGGTCCACCGCTCCCCGTAGTGAGGAGAGTCCAGGAGCCGGTCGACCACCGTCTCAAAGGCCTTGGAGGATGGGTCTGCCAGAAAAGCGTCGACCTCTTCCGGCATGGGAGGCAAGCCAATCAGATCGAAATTAGCACGGCGGAGAAGGGTCACCCGGTCGGCCGGCGGGGAGGGATCCAGGCCCCTGGCTTCCAGCCTGGCCAGCACGAAGGCATCGATTGGAGTTCGAACCCATTCGGAGTGGCGAACCGCCGGCACTTCCGGAGGCTGCACTTTCTGAAAAGCCCAGTGCTTCCGCTGATGCGGACTGAAGAGCTCATCCGGCAATTTGCCTGACCAGGCGGCACTCAACGCCAGCGGCGAAAGTAGACACACCAGTGCCGTCAAGGGCCGAAAGGAAACCTTTTTCTGCCGCTTCACCCGACAATCCTCATGCCGACCCGGGAGTCGAGATCCTGGGATCCCCATCTTCAATGAATGACCGAAACCTACCATCGGCCCCACCGTGTGTCAACGACTCTTCCGTCACGCCCCTTCCGTCAGCGGGTTTCCCCATTGGCCGTCAACCTCCCATTCGTTTCAGTCTGGCAATGGTCTCCATGTGATGGCTATGAGGAAACAGGTCCACGATCTCCAGCGATTCGATGGCGTAGCCCCTGCCCAGAATGATCGCCAGGTCCCTGGCTAGCGTGGAGGGATCGCAGGAGACATAGACGACCCTGGAAGCCCTGAGGTCGGCGACCCTCCCGACCGTCGCCTTGGGGATTCCGCTTCGGGGCGGGTCCAGCAGAACCAGGTCGACCTCCTCCAGCTCCCGGCGGCGGTTTCGCAGGAAGGTGTCGAGGTCTCTGTGAAAAATGCGGCAGTTGCGGCGCCGGTTGGTACGCGCGTTCGCTTCCATATCCAGGATGGCGGCGGCGTTCTGATCCACCGCCCACACCTGTCCGAACTCCTTGGACAGCGGCAGGGTGAAGAATCCCACCCCGCAGAAGAGATCCAGGGCCCGAGATCCCGCCAGGCCCTGCGTCGCCCGCCGGCTCAAGGATTCCAGCATGAAGTCGTTGATTTGAAAGAAGGAACCACGACTCACCCGGAATGTCCATTCTCCCACCGTCTTGTGGACAAAGCCGGGCCCCGACACCCGAAGGGTGCGCTTCTGCGATCGGGACAGGTAGAGGCTCACCGGCCACCTTTCCCAGTCGAACCCGCCGGCCAGCAGATCCCGCTTGAGGATGGAGAGATCTTGGGCGTCCGGTTTCAGCTTCAGGTCGATCAGGGCTTCCCCTCCATCGCCCTGGAAAATTTCGACCTCGCTCAGGCAGCCCACCGTCATGGGCGAGCGCTCCAGGAGGGTCCGCAGATCGGGAAGGATCGCCCACAGCCTGTCCAGGGCGATCCGGCACCGGTCGACTTCCACCACCCGGTGGGAAGCCCGTTCGAAAAACCCCCAGGAGACCTTGCCGTTTTGAGCCAACACCTTCAATTGCAAGCGATTCCGGTAGGCCGAATCGGGAGAAGGATTGCGCGCCATTCCGCTTTGGGCGCCGCCAATGCGACCTACCCGCCGCAGAGCGTCGGTCAGGATCTCCGCCTTGCTGTCGAGCTGCCTGCGGACGTTCATTTGCTGGAAATCACATCCCCCGCACCGGCCAAAGTAGGGACAAGGCGGCTCCTGCCGATCCGGAGAGGCTTCAACCAGCTCGCTGTCGAGGACCTCGAGATAGCTGCCGCGGTCGGCCGCCTGCTTGACCAGCACACGATCGCCGGGGACTACCAGCGGGAGAAAGACCGCCTTCTTTTCAAGGAAGGCGATTCCCCTGCCACCCGGGATCATTCGCTCGACCGTGACCTGAAAGGTCTTCATGGCCGTTTAGTTGAGGGGGAGGTAGAAGAGGCTCAGCCGCGGAACCCCAAATTCCTGCAGGAGTTTCTTGCGCATCAACTTGCCCTCCAGCATGGCGATGTGCTCGGCCTTCAAGCCCCGCTTGTGCCGGTGGATCTCCTGCCGGGTCTCCTGCTTCGCCTCCAGCAGAGATTCTTCGCTTATCCCCGAGAAGATGGCTGCCAGAATGCGTTCTTCCAGGGTATTGAGCTTCAGTTCAAGCGCCTCATAGTCCAGCGACTGCGACTTTCGGATTTCCAGCATGACCCCGTTCAGCGAGTCGACGACCGTCTCCACCACGGTCTTCAAGCCCGGGAGCTCAACCGCCCTGGATCGCCCCGGAAGCGCCTCCAGTTGCCGGCGGGCGCTATCGAGCAGCTCCAGCAACTGCGATATTTCCAGATCGGCTTCCCCAGCCTGGGCCGCCGGTTCGTTGCGGCCGGCCCGACTCTCCTTCCGGCTCTCGTGTTCGGCCAGAATGGCCTGGGTACAGTAGGCGAGGCTGTTCACCCTCCCCACCCTACCACGCCTCTTGGAGCGCTTGTCGAAAGCCCGGTCCACCCCGCGCAGCACCACCTCCAGGGGGACGCCGGCCTCTCGCAGGGATTCGATCAGGGACCAGTCCAGAGGCGATAGGGGGCGGGCCTGTCCGCGCCGCTTCTGGAAGTGCTCCTCGATCTCGGTAAAGTAGTTGAAGTAGTTTTCCATGGCCCGGGGTCCACGGGCGCCTCCCGGCAGGCTTGCCCCCGGTTCTCACCGGGGCAAATTCTTCTCGTGGATGAGGCGCAATCCATCCAGCGTCAAGTGGGAATCGATATGTTGAATATGGCGGGTGCCGGACCCGAAGAGAGCGGCCTGACCTCCCGTGGAGACCACCGTGGTATCGGGACCCAACTCCCCGACCATGCGCTGCAGGATGCCGTCAACCAGGCTGACATACCCGTGATAGAGACCCGACTGAATGCTGGCCACCGTCGAGGTGCCGATCACGTTGACGGCCGGCTTGACCTCGACTCTGGGAAGCCGGGCCGTTCTGGCGAACAGCGCCTCGGCTGCAATCCCCGGTCCGGGACTGATGACCCCTCCAAGGTATTCTCCCTTCCTGGAAATCGCGTCGAAGGTGGTGGCCGTCCCGAAGTCCACCACGATGCAAGGCCCCCCGTAACGATGAAAGGCCGCTACCGCATTGACGATCCTGTCGGCGCCAACGTCCGAAGGCGGGTCGTAAAGGATGGGCATTCCGGTCTTGACGCCGGGCTCGACGAACAGGGGGGTCACCTTGAAATACTTCGAAGCGGTCTGTTCCAGCACGGTGTTGAGCGGCGGAACCACCGATGCAATCACAATATCCGAGATGCGGTTGAAATCGATGCCCGCCAGGCTGAAGAGGTTCCGGATCAGAATGCCGTATTCGTCCGCCGATTGACGCTCCTTGGTTTCCAGGCGCCAGTCTCTTCTCAGTTTGGAGCCCTGGAAGATTCCCAGCCAGGTATTGGTGTTGCCGACGTCGATGACCAGCAGCATCGTCGTTTCGCCTCCCGTCGCCCTGCCTTTCAGGAATTGGGCCCGCAACTTTCACCGGACCGGTTCATACATCCGAGCCTTTTGCAATATTCGGCAGCGGGACGTTTACCGCGAATGGCCACAAATGGCACAAAAACCAGGTTGTGGCTTTTGTGCTTTTTGTGGTTGGGCTGCATATTTCATCAGGTCGCACCCGATATTGAAAAAGGCAGAACCTCGGGTTTGCCTGCAAGATGAGCTGCCCCGCTGAAGATCATGCCAGAGTGAAACAAGAGAAGTTCATGGCCTGTCGGGAACAAGATGATTGAACATCGATGCACAGGATGCACAGGATTAACAGGATGAGAGCTTCCTGCACGAGAAGCCGGCTCAGGCGATGATCCGATGCGATTTTGCGGATTCCCGGCATTAGAAACTAATGCTGAAAAAATCCTGTGCATCCTGTGCATCGATGTGAATAAACCATCTGCTCATGCTCGACTTTGAACCGGTTTCCAGCCCTAGGCACCTGCGTTTGTTTCAAATTAGCCCGGCCCCCGACCGGTGCTACCATCGAACCACGTCCCCGGCCATGATCTCTTCCACGATGCCGTCCTCCCGCCTGATTCGCAAGGCTCCCTGCTCGCTCAGCCCGGCGGTGGTGCCGCGAAGGGAGCGGCCCGGGTTTTTGACCAGGATCGGGCGGCCTCGAACCGAGGACGAAGATGCCACCCAGCGCTGCAACAGAGGTTGGAGGCCCCGGTCCAGGAAAACCAGGTACAAGGCCTCCAGGCGGTTCAACAAGGCCGCCGCCAGTTGCGGCCTGGGGACGGGACCACCCGCTGCTTGCTCCAGGGTCGAAGCCTGACCGGCAATGGCATTCGGAAGCGCGGTCCCGTTCACATTGATGCCGACCCCTACGATGACGAAACGGATCTTCCCCGGATCGGCATTCATCTCCGTCAGCACGCCGCAGCACTTTCCGCCGGGGGTGAGCACGTCGTTCGGCCATTTGAGGTCGGTGGGAATTCCGGCAACCTCGCCAATAGCCTGGCTGGCCGCCAGCCCCACCACCAGGTTCAGGCCGGGCGCCTGCGCCGGATCCACCTGCGGCCGCAAGACCAGCGACAGCAGGATGTCCTTGCCCCTGCGGGACAACCAGGTTCTACCCAAACGACCTCGCCCGCCGATCTGCTCCTCGGCCACCACCACGGTCCCTTCGGCCGCCCCGGCCTCGGCAAGGCGCCGGGCGGTGTCGTTGGTGGAGTCGACCTTCAGAGTGTGGTGCAACCTCCGACCCAGCCGCTTGGTGGCAAGATGCGGTCGAACGCGGGAGGCCACCGGAATATCCGCAGACGCCGCCAGCCGCACCCGTTGATCCGGGCCCATCTCCAGAGGCCAACCCTCCGCCCGGAACCTGGCCAGAACCTCCGGTAGTTCCGCCGGAGACAATTTCATGGAACGGGCAAGCTCCGCCTGGGACCACGCCTTGCCGGCTGAACCCGCCAGCATCTCCACAAGCCGATCGAGCTGTAAACCGCTGGATGGAAGTTCCCTCATTGTCCGTGGGGATCGGCCAACTGCAACTCCAGGCTGATATCCGCCGCTCTGGCGGAGTGCGTCAAGGCGCCCACCGAGATGAAGTTCACTCCGGTGAAGGCATAGTCCCGAATATTGTGCAGACCAATGCCGCCGGAGACCTCCAGAAGAGCCCGGCCCCGGGTCCGGGCGACGCACTCGCGTACCTGCCCCGGAGTCATGTTGTCGAGCAGAATGGTCTCCACCCCGACTCTGAGGGCTTGTTCCAACTCTTGCAGATCGGACACCTCCACCTCAATCCTTTGCGGGGGGGGCGACCCGGAGCGAACCCTGGAGACGGCCGCTTCGATTCCGCCCGCGGCGCGGATGTGGTTCTCCTTGATCAGAATCCCGTCATAGAGGCCAAAGCGATGATTCTTCCCCCCTCCCATGGCGACGGCATACTTTTCCAGGAAACGCAGTCCCGGGGTCGTCTTGCGGGTATCCAGCACGGTAATTCCGGTGCCTTCCACGGCCTGGACCATGGCCCGGGTCAGGGTCGCGATGCCGCTGCAACGCTGCAGGAAATTGAGCGCCACCCGCTCGCCGCCGAGCAGCAGCAGCGCCGGCCCGCGGACCGCCCCCAGAAGGCTCCCCCGGGCTACCCGGTCGCCTTCTCCAGCGAATGCCTGCGAAGCAAATTCGTCCGACAGAATCCGGAAGGTCTCCGCCACCACCGGCCACCCCGCCAGCACCAGGTCGGCCTTGGCCCGGAAGTCTCCCCTGGCTTGCAGGGAGGGATCCACGGTGAGCCGGCTGGTGATATCACCGGCTCCACGGTCCTCCGCCAATGCCTGAGAGACAATCGGTGTCAGCTTCCGGGAATCCAGTTCCAGCATGGCAAGAACTTGCCTGAGAATTCCAGCGCTTCGGGCTTCTGATCCACTGGCTCTCAGGCTGCTTACAGTTGATTCCGATACTCCCTCAACTTGCCCAGCTTTTCCTGAAACTGGATGAGACGGTTGCGATTGAGTTCGACGACTCTCTCCGGCGCGTTGCTCATGAAGGCCTGGTTTTGCAGCCGCTGCCGGATCGGTGTCATCTCCCGCTCCAACTTGAGAATCTCCCGTTCGATCCGCCCTCTCTCCACCTGCAGATCGATCAGGCCCGCCAGCGGTATCTCCACGTCCACCCCCGACGCCACGGAGCGGGCCGAATGGTCTTCCCTGCCCACCGCGGCCACCACCTCGACCCGATCGCAGCGGGCCAGGTTCAGGATATAGGGCCGGCTTTCCAGCAGGAACGAACGCACCCCCGGGTCCGAACTGGCCAGCCGCACCGGGATTCTGCGCCCGGGATCCAGGTTGATCTCGGCCCTCAGGTTTCGGATCTTGGTGATGACGTCCTGCAGCATGCCGATTCGGGCTTCAGCCTCGGAGTCGGTCCAGGCCGGATGCCCCCCGGGATAGGACTGCACGGCAATGGAGAGCCCCTTGTGCGGCAACCGTTGCCATATCTCCTCGGTGATGAAGGGCATAAAGGGATGCATCAACCGGAGAGACTGATCGAAGACGACCAGCAATACCCGATAGGACAGTTGATCCTCGGGACGCTTTTCCGGAGCCACGATCTTGGGCTTCACAAGCTCGATATACCAGTCGCAAAGCTCTCCCCAGAAAAAGTGGTAAATGGCGTGGCTGGATTCGTGAAACCGATAAGCCTCCAGCCCCTCGTTGACCTGGCGGGTGATGCCGGACAGCCTGGAAAGAATCCATCGGTCCACCAGGGACAGCTCCTTCCACCTTCGGGAAAGCTCTTCCACCTCGGCGCTGGCATCGAAGTCCGGCGCCAGTTGGGCTCGAATGCCGTCCAGGTGCAGGGTGACCAGGCGAAAAGCATTCCAGACCTTGTTGGCAAAGGCCCGATGGCTGAGGATCTTTTCTTCGGAGAGACTGATGTCGGTGCCCGGCGCGGCCATGATGGCCAGGGTGAAGCGAACCGCATCGGTACCGTACTGTTCCATCAGGTCCAGCGGGTCCACCACGTTGCCCTTCGACTTGCTCATCTTCTTCCCTTCGGCATCCCGAACCAGGCTGTTGATGTAGACGGTCCGGAAGGGGACGTCTCCGGCAAACTTGAGCCCGGCCATGATCATGCGGGCCACCCAGAAGAAAATGATGTCGAATCCGGTGATCAGGACGGAGGTCGGGTAGAACCGTTGCAGGTCCCGGGTCCGTTCGGGCCAGCCCAGCGTGGAAAACGGCCACAGGCCCGAGCTGAACCAGGTGTCCAGGACGTCGGTCTCCGGCGTCAGCTCCCCGCTGGAGCAACGGAAACACTGCCGTGGCTGCTGGCGGGCCACGTTGACCTCTCCACAGGCACGGCAGTGCCAGGCGGGGATGCGGTGTCCCCACCACAGTTGCCGGGAGATACACCAGTCCTTGATGTTGCGCATCCACTCGAAATAGGTCTTGGACCAGTTTTCCGGAACGAAGCGGACCCGGCCCTCCTCGACGGCCCGGATGGCCGGTTCGGCCAGGGGCTTGGTCTTGACGAACCACTGGGTGGACAGCAGAGGCTCGATCACCTCCTTGCAGCGATCGCACTGCCCCACGCTGTGGGTATGGTTTTCCACCTTCTCCAACAGACCTTGCCGATCCAGCTCCCTGACC
>JAPPFQ010000115.1 GCA_028875135.1 Acidobacteriota bacterium | reverse complement strand
CAACGGAGCTTGACCAGTGCCTTGGCCTCGATCTGGCGGATTCGCTCACGGGTCAGGGACAGGTTCCTGCCAATCTGCTCCAGCGTGTGGGTGACCCCGTTTTCAAGGCCGAAGCGGAGCCTAATGACCTTTTCTTCCTTCGGATTGAGCGTCTTCAGAGCGCTTTCGGCGGCCTCTTTCAAGTCGCGGTTCTTGAGGAGGTCGTCCGGCGAGGCCGCTTTGTCGTCCTTGATCAGATTTCCCAGCACCGAATCCTCGTTCTGACCAACGGGGGTGTCCAGGGAGATGGGCTGGCGGGCAATCTTGAAGGCCTGGCGAACCTTGCCCACGGGAATGTTCAGGTGGCCGGCAATTTCCTCTGAGCTCGGCTCCCTTCCATACTCCTGCACCAGGGCCCTGGAAGCTCTGATCAGCTTGTTGATGGTTTCGACCATGTGTACGGGGATGCGGATCGTCCGGGCCTGGTCCGCCAGGGCTCGAGTCACCGCTTGCCGAATCCACCAGGTGGCGTAGGTGGAGAACTTGTAGCCGCGCCGGTATTCGAACTTGTCCACCGCCCTCATGAGACCGATGTTGCCCTCCTGAATCAGGTCCAGCATAGGCAGGCCGCGCCCGGAGTATTTCCGTGCGATGGAAGCCACCAGGCGGAGATTGGCTTGAGCCAGGTCCCGCTTGGCCAAAGCCACGTTCTTGCTGTTTCGATTGAGGACGGACAGGGTCCGATGCAACCCTTCCCGACCGGTCTTCGCAGGGTTCTTGCCGTCGGCCGAGGTTGCATCGCTGTCGGGAGCCCCCGATTTGGATCGGTTGGCGGACAAATCCTCGTAATGCTGCCTGAGCCGCCCGATCAGGCGAGCGCGCTCGGAGTCGGTCAGTTGCAGGCGCCGAACCGCTTGGGAGAGGAGGATCGTGTGACGGGCGATCCGGTTGCCCAGTCGACGACGTTCTGCCGGTTTACCCGGGTCGGCCGAAGCCAATTGGCGCTGCAACCGCTCCCATTTTTCGGCCAACTCTCCAATACTTCGAATCCGGTCCAACGCGTCCCGAAGCCTCGCATCGATCAAGTCACCGTTGGAAACCACTACCCGGTTGACGGAACGCTCGCCCCTCTCCAGTTGAGCGCCCAGCCGGAGGATTTCACCCACAACGAAGGGCGACCGGGACAGGGCCTTGGAAATCTTGAGGTTGCCCCGTTCGATGCGCTTGGCCAGGGCGACTTCCCCTTCGCGGGTCAACAACGGAACCGACCGCATCTCCTGATAGTAGAGGCTGACCGGGTCCGTCTCGCTGGCACGGTCCAGAGCACCGGGCGTCAGGTCCAGTCCGGCGGAGTCTTCCCGATCCTGAGTTGCGGTTGCTTCGCCTGTTCCAGCGACACCGGAGTCTTCGTCGTTGGCCTGTCCTCCCAGGGAACCCTGCCGATCCGATTCCTCCCCAAGAAAACGGCTGGTGCCTTCCGGGAGGGATTCCGCGAGTTCTTCGTCAAGCGCCCCGGGACGCGGAGCTACCTCGCGAGCATCCGCACTTGGAGTCAGGGTTTGCTCCAACAGCTTGTCTTGTTCGGTACGAGGAATCATGGGTCCGTTTGACTCGCTTGATAGAGAACCGAAGGCGACCCGGATTGGCTGCCGCCTGGACAGGAAGTCCGGAGCACGATTTGACAGGCCGCCGATGAGTCAGCCCGTAGGAGGCAAGGCAGTGTCAACGCCACATAAGCTGCGCTGCACCCCTGGGGCTCCGTGTGATGTGGCTGGTAAACTGCCTGGAAGGGCTTCTGAATACGAGGGATCGCTCGCGGGACCTCACAGATCGTTAGCGTCGCCTGGTCGATTCACCCTGATGGGCTGATGTCCGGTTACGGTCTGCAGGAGTTTGTTCCAACCTTTGAACCGGTAAGTATAGCGCAGGTCGCCTCTTCCGGCAACGATGAATCATCCACCATGAATCATCCCGATCAACCCTTCATCACCGCCAGCGGAACCAGCTTGGCCAGCTTGGCCGCGATGCCGGACCTTTCAACCACTTCCACGACCTGGCTGACATCCTTGTAGGCGTCCGGTTTTTCCTCGACCAGTCCGGACCGTGACTGCGCCCGTACCAGGATTTTTTTGGCTGCCATTTCGTTCAGGAGCTTCTCCGCCCGCGTTTCCCGCTTGGCCTGGCTGCGGCTCTTGGCCCGCCCCGCCCCATGGCAGGAGGAACCGAAGGTTTCCGCCATCGCCCGTCCCGTGCCCACCAGCACATAGGAGCAGGTCCCCATGCTTCCGGGCACCAGAACAGGCTGACCCAGGTCTCTCACTTCCCGGGGCAGAGCCGGATGGCCCTTGGGGAAGGCCCGGGTGGCTCCCTTGCGGTGGACCAGAACCTCCCTGGTCTTGCCGGCGATCCGGTGATCCTCCCTCTTGGCGATATTGTGGCAGACGTCATACACGATCTTGAGCTTGTCGTTTCCCAGGATCCGGCCGAAAGCCCGGCGGGTCCAGTGAGTGATCATCTGCCGGTTGGCGAATGCGAAGTTGGCGGCGGCCGCCATGGCCGCCAGGTAGTCCCGGCCTTCGTCGGAGTTGATGGGGACGCAGGCCAACTGGCGGTCTATCACCCGGATCCGGTGGCGCTTCATGGCTTGCTGCATCAGATCCAGGTAGTCGCTGCACACCTGGTGGCCCAGGCCGCGCGATCCGGTGTGGATCAGCACGACCACCTGGTCCGGGTAGAGACCGAAGCGGCCGGCGAGTTCCGAATCGAACACTTCCTCTACCTTCTGGATCTCGAGGAAGTGGTTGCCCGAACCCAGGGTGCCCAGTTGACGGTGGCCGCGTTGCTTGGCTCGGGAGCTGACTCTGGAAGAGTCGGCGCCGGGCATCTTGCCCAGTTCCTCGATGAACGCCTCGTCGGCCGCTTCACCGTACCCTTTTCGGACCGCCCACTGGGCTCCGTCCTCCAGCACCGGCTCGAGGTCCCGCGGGGCCAGCTTCAGCAAACCCTGTTTTCCCGTGCCGCAGGGGATGTCGCGGAAGAGTTGATTCAGGAGAGTCTGCAGCTTGGGCCGGATGTCTTCGGCCTGGAAGGGGGAGGCCAACAGGCGGACGCCGCAATTGATGTCGAAGCCTACTCCGCCCGCCGAGACCACCCCTTCGTCGAGGTCCGAGGCCGCCACCCCTCCGATGCAGAATCCGTAGCCCTGGTGGTCATCGGGCATGGCCAACGACCGTCCCACCAGCCCCGGGAGGGTGGCCACGTTGGCCACCTGTTCCTTGGTCAGATCCTTGCCGATTTGTCGAATCAGCGACTCGTTGGCGTAGACCAGTCCCTCGACTCTCATTCCCTGCTTGTAGGACTTGGGAATGAGGTAGCGGTAGGTGTCCAGTTTCTTCAGCATGGCCCCATGCGCTCAGATCAGGCGGTCGCCGTCCGCCAGCACCGAGTCCTGCCGGTAGTGGCAGCCGCGGCTGTGCCGGTTGTGGTAAGCGGCCCGGGCGACGATCAGGGCGGCCTCGACCGCGTTGCGCAGTCCGATCAGACCGTCGCTCAGCTGGGTGGTTCGGTAAAAGGTCTCGATTTCGTTCCACAGATGACGCAACTCCCGGATGGCGCGGGAGAGGCGGTCGCCGCTGCGGACCAGCCCCACGTAATGCCACATGATGTTTTGAATGGTCTGCATGTCTCCCTGGATGAGCGCCGGGTCGGGATCGGAAATCAGGCCGCTGTCATCCCAGGGGGGCAGGGCCTCCAGGGGAGGAGGCGGGGGCAGGGAGCCGGAGTCCATGCAGGCTTCCATCTTGTCGGCGGCTCGGCTGCCCCAGACCAGCCCTTCCAGCAGGGAGGTGGAAGCCAGGCGGTTGGCCCCGTGGACGCCGGTGCAGCTGGCTTCGCCCACCACGTGAAGATTGCGGATGTTGGAGCGCCCCCAGGAATCCACCAATACGCCGCCGCAGAAGTAGTGGGCCGCGGGGACTACCGGGATGGGTTCTTTCGTAATGTCGATGCCGGCAGCCAGACAGGTGGACCGGATGTTGGGGAATCGTTCCTCAATGGCCGCGGCCGGCATCCGGGAAGCGATGTCCAGCAGCACGTGCGGGTATCCGTGGGTTTCCATCTGGTGGTGGATGGCGCGAGCCACCACGTCGCGCGGGGCAAGGTCTTTCCACTGGGGGGAATAGTCGGCCATGAACGCCCGGCCCTCCGGGGAGAGCAGGACTCCCCCTTCGCCGCGTACGGCCTCGCTGATGAGAAAGCTGTCTCCGCCTGTGGTGGCCAGCGAGGTGGGATGGAACTGGACGTACTCGGCGTTGACGATGCGGGCGCCCGCCCGGTGGGCCATGGCAAGGCCGTCACCGCGGGCTCCCACGGGGTTGGTGGTGTTGCGGAAGATCCTGCCCAGGCCGCCGGTGGCCAGGACCGTGAATCGGGAAAGGTGCCGGTGGACGCGGCGGCCCTCACGATCGAACAGATAGGCGCCGTGGCAGGTGATGGGCTGGTAGGTGGCCAGCGGATCCCTGGAGTGGTGGGGAAAGGTGATGAGGTCCACGGCCGTGAAGCCTGTGAGAAACCTCACGTTGGGACAGCGGCGCAGCGCGGCCATCAACCCTTCGATGATGCTCAGGCCGGTGGCGTCTCCCACGTGGATCACCCGCCGGCGCGAGTGGGCGGCCTCCCGCCCGAAGACCAATTGGCCGGAATCTCCGCGATCGAAGGGAATCCCCGCCTCCTCCACCAGGATCTCCTGCAGGAGTCGCGGGCCCTCTTCGGACAGAAGCCGGGCGGCTTGGGGAGAGCTGGCTCCGGCTCCGGCGGCGACAATATCGGAAGCCAGGGTTTCCGGCGCATCGTCGCTGCCACGCCCCACCACCCCTCCCTGGGCCCAGCGGGTGTTGGACTGCCTGGGGTCCTCCTCGCGAGTGACCACGGTTACCCTTCTCCCGGGATTGCGGGCGAGGCGGAGGGCCGTGGTGGCTCCGGCAATGCCGCTGCCGATGATCAGGACGTCGGTGGGGCCGGGACTGTGCTCGGCGCCTTTGGGGGAAGCCGAGTCATTCTTGCTGGATGCAGCCATCGGAATTGGAGCTCCGGGGCCCCGATTCGACGGCCCGGGCTTCTGGCGGATCGAACGGGGCCGGCCCTGAAATCCCTTGTGCCGAAAGGGATTCGAGGCAGAGGGTCACTGGGATGGGTGAGTGTATCGGAACAACGATTGGCCTGTCCAGCCGACTCTCAGGCCATGCTGCCCAGCAGCGCCGAGGCGAGCCAGAAGTAAATCACCAGTCCGGCCACGTCGGCGATCGAGGTAATCAAGGGGCTGCTGGCCACGGCCGGATCGATTCCCAGCCGGCTCAGGATGAAGGGCAGCACCACCCCGATCGTATTGGCGGCCACGACGATGGCCAGCATGGCCAGACCCACCACGACGGCGATGTCCAATCCCCCCCGAAGCACCCCAAAGAACCAGGCGGTGGCTCCCATGGTGACCCCCAGGGTTCCCCCAACCGCCAGTTCCTTGAGGACGGTTCGGGGCCACTGTTTTGCCCGGATGTCTCCGGTGGCCAGGGCGCGCACCATCAGGGTGGCCGACTGGGCGCCTGCGTTGCCGCCGCTGCCGATGAGCAAGGGTATGAAAAAGGCCAGGGCGATGGCGGCCGACAGGGTTTCTTCGTAGGCGGCAATCACCGAGGAGGCCGCCAGGTTGACCAGCACCAGCAGGGCCAGCCAGGGGATCCTCTTGCGGTAAAGGGACCAGACCCCCGCCTCTTCATAGCTCATTTTCAGGGGTTCGACGGCCGCCGACTTCTGGAAATCCTCGGTAGCCTCCTCCTCGGCCACGTCCATGACGTCGTCGACGGTGACCACGCCCAGCAGCACGCCGCCGGAGTCCACCACGGGCGCTGCCACCAGGTCGTACTTGCCCAGGAGGCCCACGGCCTCCTCGCGGTCGCTGTAGGGGGACAGGGTGGCGACCGAGCGGTCCATCAGGGCATCGACCCGATCGCCGGGCGCCGCCAGCACGAACTGTTGCAGCTCCATCTCATCCAGCAGCTTCCAATGGGGGTCGGTCACATAGACGGTGGCGATGGAGTCGAGCCCCTTGCCGACCTTGCGTATGTGCTTCAGGCTGCGCTCGATGGTCCACTCGGCACGGACGGCCACGTAATCCGGGGTCATCAGTCGCCCCACGCTCTCTTCCGGGTATCCCAGCAGCTTGCGCGCCTCCACCAGGTCTTCGGGGCTCAGCAGGTTCAGCAAGCGCTGGGTGGCACGTCCCGGCATCTCCTCCAGCAGGTGAGTCCTGTCGTCGGGCTCCAGGTCGGCCAGGAGCTGCCGGGTTTCCTCGTCGGTCAACTCCTTGACCAGAGCGACTTGAGACTCGGTGCTGAGATGGGCGAAGACATCGGTGGAGACGGCATGGGGAAGGAAGCGAAACAGCAGCACGCGGTCCGACTTGTCCATTCCCAGCAGCAGTTCGGCCGTTTCGGGCGCAGGCCAGTCCGACACCAGGGCTCGCAGATCGGGCCAGTTCTTGTTTTCAATCAGTTCCTCAACGGGTGGTCCGAGCGGTCGATTCATTGGTAAGCCCTCTGACAAGAGAGTGGGGATGAATGCCGGGTGACAACAGGTGCAACACAGGACACTGGATCGCGCGGGCGGGAGCCCGCCGGCCCGGTATTATCCTACCAATTGCCGGAAGAGTGCAGCAGCAACTTTGCGAAGGGAAATCTGCCACGGGAACAGCCTCGTTTTCATTGGCCGCTTGCCGCTGTGATAGGCTGATAGGGCCTTTCAGTTCACTAAAGGGATTGCCGCAAGGCGGAGGAGTCGTAACGCCATGGATCGTCGAGAATTCTTGGGTGCTGCTGTTGCCGGTGTTGTCGGGGCCGCGCAATTGAGTGCGTGCCGGATTGCCATGGAGGATCGCCCTGGTGGAGGGAAGCCGCCCGTTCGGCTTTCGCCGATTCACCTGGAAGCCGTCAACCGCCGCCGGCGGGTGGCCAAGAACTTTGACGTGCTGCTGATCGATCCTGACACCTATCCAAGTATCGATGCCATCCTGAAGAGTCGCTTCGCCTTCATCGACGACCCGGAGTCCTGCATCGACAGCGTGTGGTGGAACTGGGGGGAGGGCAACGTGGCTGCCTACCCCAGCAAGATCCTGCCGACCTACAATCAGCCCGCTTACCAGCGCTGGATCAGGGAAGGGATAGACATTGTACGGATTTTTCAGGACGAGACCCGTAAGCGAGGGCTGGAAGTCTTCTTCTCCGAACGCATGAACGGCAGCGACAACGACCCGCAGTTCATTCCGGGGCGGGGGACCTTCATCGATGACATGCACAATCAGAATCGCATCCCGCTCAAGCAGCAAAATCCCGACTGGATCATGGTCATGCCCTGGAATCCCAACGGGATTTGGAACTATGCCGTCGAGGGTGTGCGTGACTATGTCTTTAGCAAAATGGAGGAGGTCGCGACGGTCTACGAGTTCGACGGAATCGAGCTGGATTTTGCCCGCATGTGCCCGATTTTCCCTCCCGGTCAGGCCTGGGAGAACCGCTCCCTGCTGACCGATCTCATCCGTAGAATCCGGAAGATGACGCTGGAGGTGGAGCGCCGCCGCGGCCGGGCCTTCCTGTTGGCCGCCCGGGTTCCCGAGAACCTGCTGGGCTGTCATTTCGACGGAATGGATGTCGGCACCTGGATCAGGGAGCAACTGGTGGACATCCTGGCTCTGGGATGCCGCAATTTCGAAGTGGACCTGGTGGCTTTCCGTCAACTGGCCGAGGGATTGCCCACCAAGCTGCTGGGCGTGATCGACGACCACCACTCCTCGGACGGCTACTGCGCTCCCCCCATCGAAGTCCTTCGGGGAGTCTGGTCCAACTGGTACCACCAGGGCGCCGACGGCATTCAGACCTTCAACTTCAAGTACGGCCCCGACCCGGGAGAACTCCATTGGCCCATGCATCAGCAGGCCTTCCGCGAGATGGGTGGGGCCGAGGTCATTCGCCACCTGGACAAGACCTTCGTGGTTCAGCGACGGGGCGGCGGTCACGGAAAAATCGTGATGCCGAATCCCGAGGACTGGTCGACACCCAGGTTTATGTATTCCAACACCAACATGCTGGAGGCGCTGCCCGCCGCTCTGGACAACAGCGGAAGGGTGGATACCCTGCTGACCCTCAATGTGGGCGACGATATCCCGTCGGAGGCCGACCGGGTCGCCGATCTTCGCCTCCGCTTGCTGCTGAACGATCCGGCCGCGGCGCGGTTGCCCAAGAGCAGGAAGCATCCCCCCGTCATGGTCAGGGACAGGCTCGTCCCGGAGCGGGTGGGCGGCCCGGGTCCGGAGCCTCACTGGACCAGCGGCATGGCTCGAGGCATCGAGAAGCGGGTCGAAGTGAGGATCAACAATCTCAACCTGGGAATCGCCCGTGTCGACGCCGGGTGGCTGGAATTCAAGGTGAAGCCGGACCAGCTCGCCCTGGGAAAGAACCTGGTGGGGGTTCGCGTCGCCGACCGTCCGTCCGAAAATTCCGAGGAGGTCCTGATCGAGAAGCTGGAGCTGATGGTGCGCTACAAGCAGGCAAAGTCGGCCTGACCACCGGAGGCTCGTCTATCGATGCCCGCCTGCCGAAGCCGGAAACTGCGGCGCCCAACGCACGAATCGGAAGATCGTTTGAATCCCATTTCCAACCGGGAGGGTCATTTCATGAAGCGGCACACCCATGTCCTTTTCTGTGCCTGGGCCGTTGGGTTGAGCCTCGGCGCGAGCTCTCCAACGCTTTTCTCTCATGACCACCGGTCCGTGGTGGCCAACACGGTGGCTGGCGGGATGCAAGGCGCCGCTGCGCCAGAGGCTGCTCAAGGAGCGGTGAGCGGGCAGGGAGCCATGAAGTTTCGGGTCCTGCGTACCTCGAAACGGTTGCCGGAAAAAGCCAGGAAGGTCCTGGCCGCCGCCCACGGGGGCTTTACTGTGGACCGCCGCCCCGGAAGGGGAGAGACATACTTCGCCCTGGCCGGAGCGGGAATTCTACAGATCAGCTCAGACCTGCAGACCGTCCGGTTGCTGGAGACGCCGGAGTCGATTAGAGAGGTGAATCTGCACAACGTCACCATCTGGTACGGCGCCGATGGAACAGGCTACTTGACCTTTCCGGCCCACAAGACCGGGGACATTTACACCACCACGCTTGATGGAGCCCTGGTCCACACGCTCCAGGCTCCCACCCCGGAAGACGACTTCGATCATCCCACCGTCAACGACTATTTCCGGGGAAAAGGGAATTTTGCCCCGACCGACGTGGAGCATCTGGACGGAACGCTTTACGTGACGACCGGCTACTCG
>JAPPFQ010000017.1 GCA_028875135.1 Acidobacteriota bacterium | reverse complement strand
GGGATCACGGGGGAAGCCAACTTCATCAAGGCCTGCATGCCGCTGGTGGGAATTCCCTGCGGTCCGGCCAGGTTGCCGTTGAGGCATCCGCCTGCCTGGTTCGTAGACCGGGTGCGCCGGATGGTCGATTCGGTGGGAGAGCTGCGACAGGCTGCTTCCTGAGCGGCGCCGGCAGTCGCTGTGCCTCGAGTCTGCCGAGTTTCCGCCTTCCCGGGTCGATTCCAGGATGTTCCAAGTCGACTCAACCCGGAAGCAAGAGGTCGCGTCACGTCGTCAGTGCATTATTCTGAGTAAAGAAAGGGAGAACAGATGGATAAGAGAACAATCCTGGCCGTCGTGGCTGTATTCCTGGCCTGGTCCTTGCTGGACATTGTCATTCATCAGGTGGTCCTCATGGGTGAATATGGGGCTACCATTGACCTTTGGCGGCCACCGGATGAGATGATGATCGGGTTGATCTACGTGGTGACGCTGATTTCCGCGGTGGTGTTCGTCGGCATCTATAAGTTCCTGATCTGCCGGAAGGAGCTGGGTCGCGCCATTCAATACGGCCTGCTTTTCGGCGTAGCCGTTGGAATCGGCATGGGTTACGGCAGCTATGCCGTGATGCCCCTGACTCACACGATCGCGTTGACCTGGTTCCTGGGCACCGTGGTGCAGGGAGGCGTGGCCGGCGCCCTGCTGGGACTGATCGTCAAGGAGTAGATCGTTTTACCCGGTGGCATTGCAGAACCTTCCTCGGGCGGTGGCCCCATGCGACGGGGCGGCTCACAAGGGGCGAAACAGGGGTGTTCCCAACAAGAAAGAGACGACCATGGATGCTCTCAAGCAGGAGATTCGAAACAGTCTGACCGGTCCGGTGGCTTCCATCCGGACCCCTTTTCTGCGGGACGGTCAAGTTGATTACGCCGGCCTGCGGCGCTATGTGGATTTTTCCATCCAGGCCGGCAGCCCCACCATGCTGTTGACCTGGGGGGACAGCCTCTATACGCTCCTGACCGATGACGATATCGCCGAGGTGACCCGGGTCGTCTGCGACCAGACGGCCGGCCGGGCCATGGTGGTGGCCGCCGAAAGGAACTGGGGAACACCCAAGCTGGTGGAGTTCGCCCGCTACGCCAGGGAGACCGGGGCCGGCGTTCTGATGGTGATGCCGCCCGACTGGGCAGGATCCTGCACCACCTCCACGCTGGTGGACCACTATGCGGCTGCCGCGGCCGAACTGCCGGTGATGATCATCACGGCCACCTTCGTGCCTCGGGGGGAGGCCTTCGGCCTGGAGACGCTCAAACGGGTTCGGGACGAGGTGCCGGGAGTGGTGGCCATCAAGGACGACTGGTGCGGCGAGTTCGGCCGGAAGATGGCGCTGCTGGTCCACGACCACTGGGCCGTCTTTTCCGGCGGCCAGAAGCAGAATCACCTGAACCTGCATCCCTTCGGTTGTGACGGATACCTTTCAACCTTCATCACCTTCAAGCCCGAGGTGTCCCACGACTATTGGAAGGCCATTCAGACGGACGACATGGCCAAGGCCGTGGAAATCATCCGGAACTTTGATCTGCCCCTGTTCGAATTCATCATGGCGCGGCAGGGGGCCTTTGACGCCTGGTTTCACGGGATGTACGAGCACTACGGCATCTGCGGGCGCTGGAGAAGACCTCCCTACTACAGCCTCAGCGACGCCGAGATGGAGCAGTTGGGGGACTTCCTCAAGAAACAGCGATTGCTGTAACGGGGGTGTGGGTTAGGGTAGGACTGGGCTGCCCCGCATTGCCGACTGCAATGTTGAGACAGACGGCCCCGGGCGCCGGCCCGGGGGCTCCAGTTAGCCGCAAAGCGGCGGCAGCAGGTAGCCGTGGGCGTAAGCCCATGGGAAATAGGGCTAGTAGCCGGCCGACTTGTCCACCAGTCCCAGCAAGGGTTGACCCTGGCAGTAGCGCCGCAGGTTCTCGCAGAACAACTCCACGCAGCGCTGGTATTCCTCGCGAGTAACGACGCGGTGGAATGACATCAGCAGGTTTTCCACTTCCCACAGCGCCGAATCGGGGGCCGGCACTTCCAGTTGCAGGGCGGCTCCGGCGATGCGCCTTTCCACCAAAGCGCGGCGAACGGCTTCCAGGTCGTAAAGCGCCGGCCTCCCGGAAACATCGATAAAGCAGGCGCTGTCTTTCATCATGCCCAGTTCCCGCTCGCCGATCGCTCCCCTGGTGTCGGCGGTGAGCGGGAGGCTCAGAACCACGAAATCGGAGTCTGCCAGCAGTTGGTCCATCTGAGCCGGGCCCAGCAACCGGTCCACGCTTTGCGGAGGGGTTCGCCGCGTTCTGGCCATGGCGATCACCCGCATGCCGAAAGCTTTGGCCACCCGGGCGATTTCCGATCCCATCACGCCCAGGCCCAGAATGCCGACCGTCCTGCCCTTCAGCTCGGTGGGCCATTGGCCTCGAGACCGCAGGGTCCCCGGAACCGACCATTCCCACTCCCGGTCCGGCCTGTGCTTCAAATCGACATGAAGCCGGCGGCTGAACGCCAGCATCATTCCCAGCGCATACTCGGCCCCGGTCGAATCGAAGCAGGGCTTGGAGCAGGTCAGGGTGATGGCGCTCTCCACCATTTGCGGAAACATGTAGCCTTCCACGCCGCCCGAGCCGGCGTGGACCCAGCGGAGTTTCCCGGCCACCCGCAGCAGCCCGGGGTCGAAAGCCCCCACGAAGGCCACCTCGGCCTCGGCGAAGGCCTCCATCAGGAATTCGCGGTCCTCGCCGGCAACCACCCGGACGCCGTCCACGCAGCTTTCGATCTTTTCCAGGCCCTGGGGGAGCCAACTGACCACCGCCAGGAAAGGGGGTTTTTCCGCCAAGTCAATCTCCTTGCGCCGCAAGCCGCTCCATCCTCGAGAGCGCCTCAGGGACGTAGTTGCCCAACCCCAGGCCCGGGCTTTCCGGAAGCCGGAGGTAGCCGTCGATCAGCTTCAGTGGGCGCTCGATGGCTTCCTCGTGGGCCATCCTGGTGATCCGGTAAGCCGAGGTCGAAGGGTCGCGCAGGGCCTCCCAGCCGGGATATTCCACCATGGCTCCGTTGGTCACGGTGGAAAGAAGGTGGAGGTGGGCGGCAACCACGGTGGCCGACCAGGGGCTGTGGGGGATGCAGAGCAGGCCGGCTTCCTCGGCCCGACGGGCGACGTAGTGAAACTGGGTAACCCCCATCTGGGCGGCGTCGGGCTGGACGATATCCAGCGCCCTGCGGTCGATGAAGGGTTGGAACTCACGGGTGGTGCCGAGGCTTTCCCCGGAAGCGATCCTGACCTCGGCGGCCCGGGTCAGCGCCGCGTAGCCGTCCACGTCGAAGGGGGGCATGGGCTCCTCCAGGAAGTAGAGGTCGAACGCCTCCAGGAAGCGGGTGGCTCGAAGGGCTTCCTTGAGGTTCCAGCCGGGGGTCCAGTAGGCGGGGCAGCCGAAGTCGAGCATCAGGCGGGTCTCGGGCCCGATGGCCTGGCGGATGGCGGCCAGCCTCTCTTCGTCCTCGGTCCGGAAGTGGTTGCCCCAGCCGAACTTGATGGCCCGGAACCCCTGCCGGACGAAGGCTCGGCTCTCCGCCGCCAACTGCTCGGGGGACTTCAACCGAGGGGGGACATTTCCCGCCAGGGAGTCGGGATCGAAGGCCGTGCCGCTGGCATAGGCCATGACCCGGCGCTGAACCGCACCCCCCAGCAGCTTGCTGAGCGGCTGGTTCAGGGCTTTTCCGGCCAGGTCCCAAAGAGCCATGTCGACGGCTCCCATGGCATTGACGGCCATGCCGCCCTCGCCGCCGCGCCCCCTGAGGGCCTGCCAGTCCTGGAACATTCGCACCCAGAGGCGGCCGGGTTCCAGCGGGTCCCGGCCGGCCAGAAAGCGGATCAACCCTCCCCAGGGGTCCAGGACAATGGGACCGATGATCCAGGAGGGCGAGCCCGTGACCCCGATTCCGGTCAAGCCTTCGTCGGTGTCCACCTCGACGAAAGTCAGGCTGGAAAGGCGGCCGCCACGGACACGGATGCCGGTAATCTTCATTTACAGGCCCCAGGAGTGCGCCACCTGGCGGGTCAAGAGCGCCAATTGGTCAGGGGTCTCGTCCCGGGTCCCCCGGGCGACTTCAAAGGTCCAGGGACCGGGATATCCGACCGAGGCCAGCGCCTTGCGAATGGCCGGCCAGTCCAGTCCTCCATGGGTCGGGATCCAGTGGTTGTCGTTGGGTTGGTCGTAGTCGACGTCCTGCAGGTGGGTTCCCCGGAGTCGGGACCCGGCGATCTCGATCTCCCGGGAGGGATCCCGTTTCATCGTCCAGGCGTGTCCGGTATCGATCACCAACCCCAACTGCTCCGCGGGGTAACCGTCCACCAGCGGCCGTAGTTCCTGCATGCCGAGGTAGGGATAGCCGCAGGAGTAGGGCAGGTTTTCCAGCAGGATGCGGACGCCCTCGCTTTGGGCGACCGGAACCAGTCGATCCAGGGACCGAGGAACCGCTTCCGCGATGCGTCGAGCCACCTCGGGATCGTCTCCCTCGGGAACGAAAATGGGGTTGGGCACCGGATGGATTACGACCTCGGTGGCTTCCAGTGCGGCGGCCAGCCGAAGGTAGCCGGCCAATTTCTCGACCACTTCCAGGCGCCAGTTTTCCTCGGGCGCTCCCAGGACATTCCGGGTCAGGGGAGCATGGACCGTTCTGGCCCGAAGCCCTCGGGCCGCCAGGCGGGCTCGAAAGTCCGCCAAGGCCCTTCCGGTGGGAGGGACTGCCAGGTGAGGCTCCTGTCCCATTACCTCGGTTTGGGTGAATCCCGCGGCAGCGACCCCGTCCAGGGCAGCCTCCACGTCCCGGTCCCGAAACCCCACTGTGCTATAGCTGATGTCGCTCATCGGCCCTGTCCTCGATTTCCGCTGGAATGTCCTCTGTGAGAGCGAGGTTCATCCATTATACCGAGATAAGCCCGAATTTCTCATCGGGTCGATGCATGCGAACGATCGTGTCACTGTAGCCTCGCCGCCAAGCGCAGGACTGTGGGGGGATAGTCCTCGGCCTCTTCCGGTCGGGACCGGAGCAGGTAGCCGGACCGCTCCTCGGCCGGTTGGGGCGCCCGTCCCCCGCTCCTGACTGACTTCGGCCTCGCCGGCAGAGCCAGGCAGGCATCTCGCCATCCGGACCGGATTTCCCAGCACATCCTAGTCGGGCCGCTGGAACTGAACCACGAAGGCGGGTTGAGGCCACCATGGCGCGGTCGACGGAGGGGACCCGGGGGCGGCGGCGGTCGAGGATGCGGCGAAGGGACCGGGGCTTGAAACCGAGCCTGGCCTCCAGGATTCTGGCGCCGGAGCCGGAGCGTTGCATGGGCTGGCGGATGAGGTCGAAGGGCTTTTCCGTGGGGATGGAGCCGCTGTGAAGGATAGTCCTATATGCACTTTATTGCATATTCATTATTTTTTTACAGTAAAAAAATACTTGACAAGTTAATGTCTCATTAAACATCCTCTGCGCCGTGGTGCAGATCGATGCACCCATCGCCTCCTTGATTCGCCCCTTGGCCGGCTCCCGGGAGTTCGCCCTCGATGCCGCTGACCGGGAAGCCGGGACACGGTCGGTCGGTTCCAGGGGGGCATGAGTTCGACAGGGGCGGGCGCTCTCTCCTCCCCGCCCCTGCGCTCGCGGGCGGCCTCCGGCCCAGTCCGACGAGATTCCAGTGAGGTTCCGATGAGAGACCGGTATTCCACTCTGCGGTTGAGACACAAGCTGGCGGGGGCGTTGCTGACGGCCCTGGCGGGAGGCCTCTTGGGGCTGGAGGCCGGGGCGGCGCCTGCAATCGCCTCGATCTCGCCGGAAAGGGGGACCAACACAACCCGGGTGACGATCGCGGGGACGGGGTTCGGGTCGAGCCGGGGGACTTCGACGGTGACCTTCGGGGGGAGGGAGGCCTCGCGCTACCACCAGTGGAGCGACACCGAGATCGAAGTGAGTCCGCCGTCGAGCCTTCCCTACGGGGCCGGCGCGGTGGTGGTGACGGTGGGGGGCGCGGCGAGCAACGGGGCGACCTACACGCGGCTGGGTGTGCTGACGGCCTTCTGCGCACTGGGGGGCGGCAGGCTATCGGAGCCTGCGGGGACCTTCGACGTGGGGGTGCACCGGTCGGGGCCGGTGACCGAGGCGGTGACGGTGGCGTTGAGCTACCGGGGGCGGGCGACCCACGGGGCGGACTACACGGCGCCGGAGAGCCTGGCGCTGGCGGCGGGGGAGCGCACCGGGACGGGGACGCTGACGGTCCTCGACGATGCGGGCAGGGAGGGCCCCGAGCAGATCGTCTACGGGGTGAGCGCGGAGGGCTACATCAGCGACAGTTGCGCGCTCACGCTGGGAGATGACGACCCCGAGGGGGCGCCGGCGCCGTGGATCAGCGGCCTCGATCCGACCTCGGCGGGGGCGGGAGTGAGTGTCACGATCACGGGGTTGAGCTTCGGGGCCGCCAAGGGGACCTCGACGGTGACCTTCAACGGGACCCCGGCGGCCACCACCAGTTGGAGTGCGACCTCGATCGCGGCGGTGGTGCCGGCGGGGGCGGCGACGGGCCGGGTGCTGGTGACGGTGGGAGGCCAGGTGAGCAACGGGGTGGGGTTCACGGTGACGCCGGCGCCGTCGATCGGGGGGATCGATCCCACCTCGGGAGTGCCGGGGACCGGGGTGGTGATCACGGGGGCGAACTTCGGGGCGAGGAAGCGGTTCTCGACGGTGACCTTCAACGGGACCCCGGCGGCCACGACAACCTGGAGCGACACCTCGATCGCGGCGGTGGCGCCGGCGGGGGCGAGGTCGGGCGACGTGGTGGTGAGGGTGGGAGGCGTGGCGAGCAACGGGGTCCCGTTCACGGTGATTGCGCCGGTCCGGCTGGCGTGCCCGTCGTCGGTTTCGGAGCCGTCGGGGATGGGCGAGATCACCGCCCGGGTGGACTCGGGGTATGAGCCGGCCACTGGGGTGACCTTTGCCGTCACCCATGCGGGGACGGCCAAGGAGGGGACCGACTACACGGTGGGGAGGCTGGCGATCGCCTCGGGTCGGAGGTCGGGGAGGATGGATCCCAAGCTGAGGGTGGTTGACGACAGCCTCCCGGAGGGAGAGGAGACGATCGAGCTGAGGGTGAAGGCGGCGGGCTACGAGGAGGCGGGCTGCACCATCCGTCTGACCGACGACGAGCCCTGGATCAGCGGCCTGGAGCCGGCGGCGGGCCCGGCGGGCGGGCCGGTGGCGATCTCGGGTTCGAGTTTCGGGGCGGCGAAGGGGACCTCGACGGTCGCCTTCAACGGGACCCCGGCGGCCACGACCGGTTGGAGCGCGACCTCGATCGCGGCGGTGGTGCCGGCGGGGGCGACGGCGGGCGACGTGGTGGTGACGGTGGGAGGGAAGGCGAGCAACGGGGCGCCGTTCACGGTGACGGGGGTGACCGTCGACCCGACCGAGCTGACGGTCGAGGAGGGGGGCGAGGGGACCTATACGGTGGTGCTGGACTCGAAGCCGGCCTCGGCGGTGACGGTATCGATGTTCGCTCCCGAGGGGACGGACCTGTCGGTGGACATCCTGCCGGTCTTCACGCCCGCCGACTGGAACGAGCCGCAGACGGTGACGGTGACGGCGGGGGAGGACGACGACCGGGTGGACGAGGTCGACACCATCGTTCACCGGACGGCGAGCGCCGACGGGAGCTACCACAACCTGGCGGTGGACCCGGTCGAGGTGACGGTGAGTGACAACGACGCGGGGGCGGGGGTGCGGGTGGACCCGGTGGAGCTGACCATCGAGGAGGGGGAGACGGGCGCCTATACGGTGGTGCTGAACGAGGCGCCGTCGGCCGAGGTGACGGTGGCGGTGACGGCGGGGGGCGACCTGACGGTGGACTCGGCGACATTGACCTTCACCACGGAGGATTGGAGCACGGCGCAGACGGTGACGGTGACGGCTGGGGAGGACGAGGACGCCGAGGACGAGACCGAGACCCTCGCCCATGCGGTGACGAGCACCGACGAGGCCTACAGCGGCCTGGCGGTGGACGGGGTGAAGGTGACCATCGCCGACGACGAGGGGACCGGAGGGCCTGGGGGGACCGAGGAGCTGACGGTTTCGACCACGCGGCTGCGGATCACCGAAGGGAACATGGGCAAGTACACGGTGGTGCTGAACCGGGCGCCGGCCTCGTCGGTGACGGTAGCTGTGGCGGCGCCGTCGGGCGGCGACCTGACGGTGAGTCCGGCCAGGCTGGACTTCACCGCCTCGAACTGGGACACGCCGCAGGAGGTGCGGGTGGAGGCGGGGCAGGACAGCGACCTGGCGGATGAGGTCGAGAGCATCACCCACACGATCAGGCGGGCCGCCACGGGGTCGAGTTCGTCGTTGCGGGACGGGCTGTGGCGGGATGCGGCCTTCGCCGCGGCAATGGCCTCGCCGGCTCCCACCCGGGAGTACGTCTACCTGGGCGGCCGGCTGGCGGCGATCAGCGAGGGCGGGGCCGTGGGAGAGGTCAGCGTGGTGGTGACCATCGATGACGACGATGACCCCGACACGCCCGGGGTGCCGGCCTTGACCAACAGCTTGCGGCTCACCGAGGGGCATACCGGGGCCTACACGCTGGAGCTGGGCGCGGCGCCGACCTCGGATGTGGCGATCGCTCTGTCGGTCAGCCGGGGCTCTGACAACGCGGCCGACGTGACGGTCAGGCCCGCGCGGTTGACCTTCACCCCCTCGAACTGGGACGCCCCCCAGTGGATCACCGTCTCGGTCGGCCGGGACGACGACACGGTGGGGGAGACCGAGGTCATCAGCCATGCGGCCGGCAGCGCCGACAGCCGCTATGAGGGGATCGCGATCCCGGATGTCTCGGTGGTGATCCGCGACCGCAACCGGTCCACCACGCCCGAGGGCACCCTGACGGCCATCCCCAATCCCTGCACCATTGCGGCGGGGCAGACCACCTGCTCGACCACCCTCGCCTGGACCTCGATGCACGTCGGCGCCATCCAGATCCGCAAGATCATCGGCCAGGACAACCGGGTCGTCATCACCGAGACCGGGAGCAGGGTGGGCAGGGGCGACACCCGTGTCACCGGGATCGGCCTGACCGATACCCCCTACTACCTGTATGAGTACATTACCTCCACCCAAAGGCGGGGCCAGCAACTGGCCACCGTCACCGTCACGGGGGTCCAGGCGCTGTCGCTGAGTCCTGCCTCGGGGCCGGTGGGGACCGTGGTCACCATCACGGGCTCTGGCTTCGGGGACTCGCGCGGGACGGGCGCCAACGCCTCCACGGTGACCTTCAACGGGACGGCAGTTGCGACCTACACCAGTTGGAGCG
>JAPPFQ010000291.1 GCA_028875135.1 Acidobacteriota bacterium | reverse complement strand
GTATCCCCCCATCACATGCAGGGACTGGGGAGTCAGCCCCACGTGCCCCATGACCGGAATCTCGGCTCGAACCAGCCTCTTGACCAGACGGCTTCGCCTGGAGCCGCCTTCGATCTTTACCGCCTCGGCGCCCGCCTTGATGAACTTCAAGGCGGCCCTGAGGGCTTCCTTGGCGCTCAGGTGATAGGAACCGTAGGGCAGATCGGCCACCAGCAAGGCGCGCTGCAGCCCGCGACGAACGGCCTTGAGATGCCGCAGGACGTCTTTGACCCTCAGAGGCAGGGTCGAATCGTGGCCCATGCGGGTGGTGGCCAGAGAATCCCCCACCAGCACCAGGTCGATGCCCGCCTGGTCCAGGATACGGGCAAAGGGGTAGTCATAGGCGGTCAGACAGACGATCTTGCCGCCCTTGCGCTTGCGATTGAGGAGGTTGGGTACGGTGACCTTGTCGGTCTGAAGGGGAGGGGTAGCGCTCATTCGATACGCTCCTTGTCATCGGGATTGAATGGTACGGTCGGGCCTGCCGGCCCGGAAGGCGTCCCGGTCAGAGCACTGATCCAGGCGCCGGCGATAGCCTAGCAGATTCATTCCACTCGGACAACCTGCGCCGGGTCCCGGCAGCGCTCCAGCAAGCCGGCCAGCGACAGGCCCAGCCTCGGGTGCGTCCACCCCGCGGCGACTTCGGCAGCCGTCGCCAGGGCGAACCTCCTGAGGTGGAATCGGGGGTGGGGGATGGTCAGCTTGGGGTCGCTGAGAACCCGGTCGGCGTAGAGCAGGATGTCGACGTCAATGGTGCGGGGACCTTTGGGCGGCCGGCGCTGCCGGCCCAGCGCCTCTTCCACCTCCAGGCAGCGGGCCAGCAGGCGGTGGGGCGGAAGCCGGGTACGAACCAGCAGGGCCTGGTTGAGAAACCAGGGCTGGTCGGGATAGTCCACCGGCTCGGTGAGATAGAGGGAGGAGGTTCGGACGATTTCCAGTCGGGATGATGCGAGATCCCCAATGGCGCGTTGCAACCGGGAACGTCTGTCGCCGACATTGGAGCCGAGACCCAGGACCGCCAGCGAGGCCGCTTCCCGGGTTCCGGCGCGATTCCGCATCGTAGGGTTCCATTTGCAGACTACCACTCACCGCCACGCGACCCTTTTACCGGTACACCTTGGCGCGGCTACCGACCCTCACGACCAGGACACGCAAAACATCGTCCTGAATGTCGCAGACCACGCGGCAATATCCTACTCGATAACGCCAAAACTCGCCCATTGGGCCGGTCAGCGCCTTGCCCAGGTTCCGCGGGTTCTCCAGTACCGCGACCCGCTCGCTCATGTAGTCGACGATGCGTCGAGCCATCTGCTTGTCGAGCTTGCGAAGCTGGCTTCGGGCGGTTGCTGTGTACTCAATCGTCCAGGTTAAGGGCATTCCTCACGTCGGCGGAGGAGTATGTTTTCTCTGTGCCTCGACGAATGCGCTCAAGTACGTCGGCCGCAAGGTAGTAGTCCTCCATATCCTCGAGACCACGCTCAATCATTTCACGCAGGTAGAAGGCCTTGGTGCGGCCGGTCTGCGAGGCCAGAAAATCGAGTCGCTTCTCCGTTTCAGGAGCAAGTCGAATCGAAGTCGGCATGTCACTGGTCCTCCATAGTCCTCTGAATAATTGTATTCATCGTATCACATCTATGGGGTGACACGGTTGGCCAAGACGGATCACGGCTTCGCTCACAGCAGGCTGAGTTGGCCGGGGGTGGGGGTCAGACCGAAGTGTTCGTAGGCCAGCCTGGTGGCCATCCGGCCTCGCGGAGTGCGTTGCAGCAGGCCTCGCTGAATCAGATAGGGTTCGTAGATGTCTTCGATGGCGTCCACTTCCTCGCTGATGGCGGCCGCCAGGGTGGCCACCCCCACCGGTCCGCCGGAGAATTTCTCGATGATGGTCTTGATCAGCTTCTTGTCGTTCTCGTCAAAGCCGGTGTCGTCGATGGCCAGCAGGGCCAGGCTTTGGCGGGCCACCTTCCGGTTGATGAACCCGTCTGCCTTCACCTGGGCGTAGTCGCGGACCCTCCGCAGCAGGCGGTTGGCCACCCGGGGCGTGCCGCGCGAGCGGGCGGCGATCTCCCGGGTTCCCGCCGCGTCGATGCGGATGCCCAGGATTTCGGCCGAGCGTCTCACGATCACCCCCAGCTCCTCCTCGGTGTAGTAGTCGAGCCGGTGCACGATGCCGAAGCGGGACCTCAGCGGAGAGGAGATCAACCCGGCTCGGGTGGTGGCCCCCACCAGTGTGAACGGGGGCAGATTGAGCGCCACGCTTCTGGCGCTGGGCCCCTGGCCGATGATCAGGTCCAGCTTGAAGTCCTCCAGGGCCGGATAGAGGATCTCCTCGATGTGAGGCAAGAGGCGGTGAATCTCGTCGATGAACAGAACGTCGTTGGCCTGGAGATTGGTGAGAATGGCCGTCAGATCTCCCTTGATCTGAATGATGGGACCGGTGGTGGTCTTCAGACTCACTCCCAGCTCGTTGGCGATGACGCCGGCCAGGGTGGTCTTGCCCAGGCCGGGCGGACCATAGAGCAGCACGTGGTCCAGGGCTTCGCCCCGGGAGCGGGCCGCCGTCACCGAGATCTCCAGGTTCTGCTTGACCTGGGACTGGCCGATGTATTCCTGCAGAACCTTGGGGCGCAAGCTGAGCTCGAAGCTCTGCTCCTCCTCGAAGGGAGCCCCGGAAATAATTCGATCCTGGTCCATAGAGAGTTTGGGGAGAACGAGAAGGGAAGACTCGCCGCAACGGTAGCACAAAGAAGTGAATAGTGGATAGTGGTCAGTGGATAGTGATTTGATCGACGCGCTTGGCATTCAGTCGATCTCGGCGCAATCCTCTAGGCGGCAACCAGATCATCAGGCGCTTGCCTATTCTCGAAATCCTCCGTTGACGACTCTATCCTGTGTATCCATGTTCAATTTTTCGTTGGTTGAAAGAAGGGCACCAGCCTTCGTGTGTATTCGTGTTCATTCGTGGTTCTTCTTTATTAACGATTGTCGTTTTTCCTCGAATGATCCGCCTCGACGTGCGGGTGGACGCCCGCCTAGCCTCGCTTCGGCCGGGAGAGGACCTGCAGGGCTGCCTTGATCAGCACCTCCATGCTCCCCTCTGCCGGGGCCTCCCTGGCGGCTTCCTGAAAAGCCCTCACCGCCACGGCCTTGGGGTAGCCCAGGTTCACCAGTGCCGAGACCACGTCCTCCTGCAGGGAGGCGGGCCCGGTGACCTGCGGGCGGGGTTCATCCGGAGCGGTCCGGGCCAGCTTGTCCCTGAGCTCCACCACCAGCCGCTCGGCTGTCTTCTTCCCCACTCCCGGGATCAGACACAGCCGGGTGGCGTTGCTCTGGCGGATGGCCGGGATCAGCTCCCCCACGCTCATCCCTGAAAGAATGGTCAAGGCCAGCCGGGGGCCGACGCCCGAAACGGAGGTCAGGTGCTCAAAGGCCGACTTTTCCTCCAGGCTGTTGAAACCGAAAAGCTGGAGGGTGTCCTCGCGAACGTGGGTGTGGATGCGAAGCTGAACCGAGGAGCCGAGCTCGCCTACTTCGTAATAGGTGGAGAGGGGGACGTGGACCTCGTAGCCTACGCCGTTGACGTCGATGACAACCTGTTGGGGTTCCTTGGAGAGGAGCGTGCCCGAGAGGTGAGCAATCATGGGGAAGGGTCCGGCGACCCTGGGGCTATTCCGACAGATGCACCTGGTCGATGACACCGACCACGGCCATGTCGATGGGAGAGTAGGGCTTCCCCACCGACGTCATGGCCGACCAGCCCTCCTGGGCCACCAGCACGTCGTCTCCCACCCCCGCATCCACGGCATCCACCGCCAGGCGGGGCAAGCCCCTTTCGCTGCCGTCCAGGTTGAGCATCTGGACGTAGAGAATCTTCTGTCCCTCGTGGGACGCGTGCTTGCGGGTGGCGACGACTTCGCCGATGACTTTGCCGATCAGCATGGTGGCTGAAGCACGGCTTCCGGAATCAATCGATGGTGACCGAGTCGACGATGCCGACGATGGCGCATTCCGTCGGCACGATATGATGGGGATGCCAAGCCAGGGAAGCTTCCCGGCCACGGCACCAGTAGATGGTCTCTCCGGGACCTGCGCCGACCGCATCCACCCCGACCAGGGTCCTGCCCCGGTCTCGCCCCTCCCTGTCCAGGGGCTGAATCAGGAGCAGCGTCTTGCCCTCGAGCGCGTCGTCCTTGCGGGTGGCCACCACTTGTCCGACCACGCGACCCAGTTGCATTCCGCCGTCTCCCTAGGTGCTCACTTCCACCGAGTCGACAATGCCGACTATGGCCGTATCCACCGGACAATCCTTGCACCCCCCGGCCATGCGGGCGGAACTCCCGGAGACCAGCAGCACTGTTTCCTTGAAGCCGGCGCTCACGGTATCCACAGCCACCAGGTATCCGGCCTGATCCTTGCCGGAGGGATCGATGGTGCGGACGACAAGCAGCTTCTTGCCCTCCAGACGCGGGTCCTTGCGAGTAGCGACAACGGTTCCGACAACCCGTCCTAAAAGCATGGGGCACCCTCAAGCTCCGGACCGCTGGTCCCGGCGGCCCAGCCCTCCTCAACCGAATCGGGCTACGCCCCCGCTTTGCCGATGGGGAGGACTTCCTCCAGGTTGGCATGGGGCCTGGGGATCACGTGAACGCTGACCAGTTCTCCGACCCGCCGAGCAGCGGCAGCCCCGGCGTCAGTGGCCGCCTTGACCGCGGCAACGTCCCCGCGCACGATGGAAGTCACGTACCCGGACCCGATCTTCTCCCATCCCACCAAGGTCACCTTGGCTGCCTTGACCATGGCGTCCGACGCCTCGATCATGGCCACCAGCCCGCGCGTCTCGATCATTCCTAGAGCTTCACCCATCTTTCCGTCCTTTCCGTGGTGATCTGTCGACAAGCCAGTTGCTGCGAACGACCCGGTCCGAGTCCGCCAAGCTCACCGGGAAACGTCCCCCGGCCGCTTCACGGAAGCAAACCCAAACCCGCCTTTCTCACCGGGGACTGCATGCAACACTAGTGAGCAGCCTGGCCAGTGCGGGTTATCTCCCTTTTTGCAGAGACATCAACGCCGATTGGATGATATCGACCAGTTGACTTCGGGTCAACGTTATCCTTGGCTCGGACCCTTCCTCGCCCAAAGCGGGACACCCCTCCCCCACCGGCGAGGGACCCCTGATCCCGTACTTCTCCCGGGCAACCAGGAGCTTGTCCACATCTTCGCCGCTGAGCAGCGTTTCCCGACCCAGAACCTTGGTGGTCAGACTGATGCGGGCGAAGTGCTCCACCGTTTCCATCTTGGCGTGAGCCAGGAACAGGTCGCTCCCGTAGGTGACCACGCCGTGATTGGCCAGCAGCAAGGCATCGTGCCGGGGG
The DNA here is from genome assembly GCA_028875135.1 of Acidobacteriota bacterium. Lineage (GTDB taxonomy): Bacteria > Acidobacteriota > Terriglobia > Versatilivoradales > Versatilivoraceae > Versatilivorator. The sequence continues at coordinate 3,978 of JAPPFQ010000291.1, read as the reverse complement.
ACGTAGTCCCGTATGGCATCCGTCAGCTCGGAGGTACCGGTGGTTCCGTACCGGGTCAGGGGGATGCAACCCAGGACCAGCACCACCTCGGCCAGGATGGCCTTGGTCAGGGGGACGCCGGCGGCGGCGTAACCGGTGGCGCAGGGGGGATGGGCGTGCACCACTGCCTGAACGTCGGAACGCAGCCGATAGATCAGCAGGTGCATGGCGATCTCCGAGGAGACCTTGCGCTTGCCCTCCACGGCCCGCCCCTCCGGATCGACGATGACCAGGTCCTCCTCGGCCATGAAACCCTTGCTCATGGCGGTGGGGGTAGCCAGCACGTTGCCGTTTTCCAGGCGTACGCTGATGTTGCCGTCAAAGGCCGCCACGTAGCCGAGCTGGTAGATGCGCCTGCCGATCTCGACAATATCCTTGCGGTGCTGCTCCAGAGACTTTGTCATCTGAGCTAGAGCCTTCCGCCGGGTGCGCCCGGTCAGGAGGAAGCAGGGCCGTCGAGACCCGAGTCGGAAAGGAAGTAGGACAGGCTCTCGAAGGAGATGGCCAGATCCATGGTCTTGAGCTGAACCCCGGGTCGGGTGCTGGGACGCACGGGCGCAAAGTTGAGAATGGCGCTGATTCCGGCCTCGGTCAACCGGTCGACCACCTCCTGGGCGTTTTCGGCCGGTACCGCTACCACCCCGATGACGATCCGCTCGCGGGCCACCACCTCATCGAGCTCGTCGATGTGGTGGACGACTACGCCGCTGCGGGATGTGATCCCCAGGCGGGAGGCCTCCTTGTCGAAGAGCGCCGCGACCTGAAAACATTCGTGCTCATAGCCCCGGTAGTTGGCCAGGGCCATCCCCAGATTGCCGGCGCCCACAATGCCGATCCGGTGCTGCCTGTCCAGACCAAGGATCTCGTTGAGATGGGCCCGCAACTCGGTCACGTTGTAGCCGACGCCCCGCACTCCGAATTCGCCGAAATAGGTCAGGTCCTTGCGGATCTGAGCCGAGTTCAACTGGAACTGTTCGGCCAGGGCCTGGGAAGAAGTGGTGGTCACCCCGGACGCGGCCAGCAGATTCAGGCATCTGAGATAGATGGAGAGGCGGTTGATGGTGAATTCGGAGATTTTTTCTGTCTTCATGCGACGGGTTGGCTATAGTACTCTCAGGCCGGGGCGGGCACCCTGTCGGGTCGGCCGAAAGTGCCGTTCAGTATACAATAGGGACAGTCGGCCTCCCCTCTAGGCCGAGCGCGGTCGAGACGAACGGGGAGCCGGGAGTCCCCCGAATCCGGGACTCCGGAATGGGCCGCCCGATGCCTGCCCTACGGATGCAGCCGCATGAAAGACCATTTCGTCAGCGACCTCCAACCCAACCAGAACATCACCACCACCTTTCTGGTTAAGGACAAGGAGGTCCGCACCGCCAAAAACGGCAACTCCTACCTCTCTTTGACCCTGGGCGACAGGAGCGGGAACCTGGACGCCAAGATGTGGGACAACGTGGCCGAGGTTGAGCCCACTTTCGGCAGGGACGACTTCATCAAGGTGAGAGGCCAGGTCAGGCTCTTCAACAACAGGCAGCAGCTCACCATTCACAAGTTGCGGCGCTGCCAGGAATCGGAAGTCGACCTGGGGGACTATCTCCCCAAGACCACCAAAGACGTGGAGCAGATGTTCGAGGATCTGCTGGCTCTGGTGAGCCGGGTCGGGAATCCCCACCTCAAGAAGCTTCTCGAGAATCTCTTGAACGACTCGGAGTTTGCCGACCGGTTCAAACAGGCGCCCGCCGCCAAGTCCCTCCATCACGCCTGGCTGGGCGGTCTGCTCGAACACACCCTGTCGCTTTGCCGGCTCTGCCAGGGGATGGCCGCACACTATCCGGAACTCGACCGGGACCTTCTATTGACCGGAGCCGTCCTTCACGATATCGGCAAGACGAACGAGTTGAGCTACAGCCGCAGTTTTGCCTACACCACCGAGGGCCAACTGCTCGGCCACATGATCCTGGAACTGGAACTCCTCAATCGGAAGATGGCTGAAATCGAGGGGTTTCCTTCCAGGCTGAAGACCCTGGTCCAACACCTGATCATCTCCCACCACGGCGAATACGAGTTCGGCAGCCCCAAGCTCCCCATGTTTCCCGAGTCGCTGGTGCTCCATTACCTCGACAACCTGGACAGCAAGCTGACCTCCATGCTGGATCTGATTGCCGGTGACACCAACACCGACCCGGAATGGACCGCCTACAATCGAATGTTCGAACGCCCCCTCTTCAAAGGCTCGAAAATAAAATGAACCGCTCAGACAAGACGACTACAGCCACCGCCGGGGCCGGGCGTGTTTCGGCCGATGACGGCTCACCGGCGCCGGGAAGGCTCACCCGAGCCGAGCTGAAATGCATGAAAGCTCTCTGGTTCGAGGGAGCCAGGACCGTGCGCGACGTCCATCGGATCCTCCAGCCCGACCATCCCCTGGCCTACACCACCGTCCTGACGGTGATGGACCGATTGACCCGGAAGGGTTTCCTGGCTCGAACCCGGCAGGGCAGAGCCCACACCTATCTCCCCCGATGCTCCTTCGAAGAGTCGCGCAGCCGCGCGGTTGCGGAATTGACCCGGACCTGGTTCGACGGATCGGCCCGCCAACTGGCGGTCTTTCTCAGCGGTGGGCCGCCGCAAGCCGAACCCGTCCTTCCCCGGCCAAACGACAAGATCGAACCAGGACCTCAATTGAACGAACACCTGCTTTAACCCGCCGGCGGGCTTCTCCCGCCTGAAGGAAGGCCAACGCAGTACCAACTTGCCGAGGATGCAACGTTCCGATTTCGAATACCCGCTGCCCAGCGACAGGATTGCTCTCTACCCCTCCGAAAAGCGCGACCGGTCCCGCCTCCTGCGGCTGGTTCGATCCACCGGTCGGATCTCCCACCACCGATTCGCCGAACTGCCTGAGCTGCTGACCCCCCGGGACCTGCTGGTCTTGAACAACACCAAGGTCTTCCCGGCCCGGCTGATCGGAAACCGGGCCGGACTCACCAGCGACAAGCCACCCCCGGGAGGGATGCTGAAAGCCCCCATCGAAGTGCTCCTGGTGAGGCCCGTGGGACCGGACACCTGGGAAGTGCTGGTCAAGCCGGGTCGCAGGATACGGGTCGGCGAGCACCTGCTGTTCGGCGGCGGCCAACTGAAGGCGGTGGTGGCGGGGCGGGGCGAACGGGGACTGCGGGTCCTGCACTTCGAATACGAGGGCGACTTCGACGACATCGTGGACCGGCTAGGGCATGTCCCCCTGCCTCCCTATATTCGTCGGCCCGACGAGCTCCACGACCGCGACCGCTACCAGACCGTGTACGCACGCAAGCGAGGCGCCGTGGCCGCCCCGACGGCCGGACTGCACTTTACTCCCCAGGTCTTCGCCGATTTGAGCCGCAGGGGAGTTTCCCGCTGCGAGGTGACGCTGCACGTGGGTCTGGGCACCTTCCGGCCGGTGGTCAGCGAGCGCATCGAGGACCACCGCATGGAGAGCGAGTCCTTTGAAATGACCCCTGAGGCCGCCCGGGCCATCTCGACAACCGGTTCAGCCGGGCAGCGCATCGTGGCCGTGGGCACCACCGTGACCCGTGTACTGGAATCGGCCTTCCGGGGACCGGAAACCCGGCTCCGCGGGGAAACCGACCTGTTTATCTATCCCGGCTTCCGCTTTGGCAGGGTGGGTGCCTTGCTGACCAACTTCCACCTGCCCCGCTCCACCCTGCTCATGCTGGTGTGCGCCTTCGCCGGGCGCGACCTGACTTTCGAGGCCTACCGGGAGGCCCTCAAGATGGAATACCGCTTCTACAGCTACGGCGACTGCATGCTGATCGAGTGAAGGATGGGGGGCGGGCAGACCCGCTTCAGAGGTTTACGTAGTTGGGACCGCCGCCGCCTTCGGGAGGCACCCAGGTGATTACCTGGTAGGGATCCATGATGTCGCAGGTCTTGCAGTGGACG